>JAZUBE010000034.1:0-5455 GCA_045638325.1 Eubacteriales bacterium | reverse complement strand
ATGTCGTAGGGTTATGGGGGAAGATGATGGGAGGGAAGTAGAAGAACTCCTCAAGGGGCTTAAAGGCGTTCATTATGGTGTAGATAAGAGGGAACAGCATAATGAGACCGATAAGGCCGAGACCGATGGCAATTCCGAGGTCACCACCCTTTGATCTGTTCAGTACGACGGAGTGTTTTCTTGTTCTTAATTTTTTCATATTACCGTCCTACCTTACTCAGAAGTCTGTTGATGAACATGTTCGAGCCGAATGTCAGCAGGAACAGAACGATCGCAATAGCGGATGCGTAACCGATCTCCCATCTTACACCGGAGTACTCACTCAGGTGCATCTGGAGGGTATACGCACAATAATCTGTTGAAGGGTTACCTGCAAGTCCTTCTGCGGAGAAGGTGAACGCACCGATGATGGAGTTTACGGCTGCGAACATCATGTTCTCTTTAATAGAAGGAAGGGTAATGTACCACAGCTCCTGCCAACGGTTTGTGATACCGTCGATAGAGCCTGCCTCGTAGAGGCTTCGGTTGACACCCTGAAGTCCCGCAACGAAGGAAAGGAATCCTGTTCCAAGCGACGACCATAGGGTTATTATGATGACCAGTGGCACGACGTACGTTGGGTTCGTGAACCACAGGATCGGCTCCTCAATAACTCCCATCTGCATAAGCCAACCGTTTGCATAACCGTATGCATCGGAGGAGAACAGAAGGGTAAATACGAGGGCTGCGTTACCGGAGTAAGAGGGTGCGTAGAATACAAATGTCATGATTGAACGCACTCTGGGGGACAGCTCATTCAGGAACCACGCTGCGATCAGCGAGAGAAGGAACGAGCCGGGGCCGATGAATACCGCAAACATTACGGTATTTCTGAGAGCTACAACGAACAGATCGTCTGCAACGAACAGGTTCACATAGTTCTGCATAAAGATGAACTTAGGAGCCTGGATCATATTGTATGATGTAAAGCTTACAAGGAATGATCCTAACATAGGAATAATGGTAAAGATGAGGAACATGATCATAAAGGGAGCGACCATTATGTAGCCCACCTTATACTGCTTCATCATCATCCATGTCCACGACCACTTGGATATATCCTTGCGCGCGGCTGCTTTTTTGTTTGACATGCAGGTTTCCTCCCGTCAGTATATTAATAATGAAGATTTCTTTGTTTTTTGCTGCTTACTTATCCTCTTTTGAGGCATCGTAGATAGGCAGCTTGAACTCGGTACGTTTTCTTGAGATCTCGTTATTTGCAACATTTACATACTGAAGGAGAGCCTCTGCGGGGTTCGCACCATCGTTGTATGCAGCCTGGAAAGCCATGCCGAGATAACGCTCGATAACGTAATGTCCGGGATACTGAGGGACACCTACAGAGTGCTCATACTGTGCGATAAGGCTCGCGTACTCAGATGCGCTCCAAGGCATCTCTGCCATTGCTTTGATGTTTGCTGTAGTGGTCTTTGCTGCAGGACCGAGGAGGGAGATAAGCTCATTACAGAGATTTACCTGGAAATCAACGTCTGTGTACCAGCACATAAACTTCCATGTAGCATCCTCATCGGAAACGCCCTTCAGCATTGAGATTCCGCTTGTTGTAGCAACTGCGGTGTTATCGATGATTGCATTACCATCATCGTCATAACCCACAACTGTACCGGGAATGGGATTCATGGACCAGAGACCTGCGATCTCGGGAGCAAATACCGTCAGCGCGGTATAAGATGAATAAGAGGTAAGAGCTACAGGAGCAACACCTGTCTTAAATCTTGTCTGGAAGTCTGCTGCAGCAAGGAGTGAGTACTGAGTGTACATCTCACACATCTTGGTGAAGGAGGTCAGAGTAAGATCATCGTCAAATGTTGTTCTCCAGCCGTTCTCGGGGTTTTCGGGATTAGTGATATCCTCATCCCAAACATTACCGCCTGCCTGATAGAGGAACATCTTGGAGTCACTGGGCACGATAACGGTCATGTTGTTGTACTGGAGTACAGGGATCAGTGCAAGGAAGTCCTCCCAGGTCTTGGGAGTCTCAACACCGAGGTTTGCAAGGATGTCATCACGTGTAAACATCATGTTGAAATCCACACCTACGGGAAGAGCGTATGTCTTACCGTAGAGAGACAGAGGAACGAGGGTTGAATCATAGAATCTTTCCTTGACCTCATCAAAGCCTTCCTTGTCGTTCAGAGGAAGTACCGCACCACGGATCGCATAGTCGATGGTGGATACACCGTCAAGAGAGATATCGGGACCGATACCTGCAAGAACGGAGGGAAGGAGCGCACCGGCGTCAACGAGCTTAAGGCTGACACTGATTCCGGTATCTGCGCAGAATCCGGAGTTTACAAGGTCACGGATGATGGTAGCACGGTCACGACCGGAGGACATCCAGCACTCGATGGACTGCTTTTCCTCATCGGGAACTTCCTCGGTACCGTCGTCGTAGGAGTTGTAATCGGTGTAGAAAGAACCGATGAACTGACCGAACTCATATTTAAGGCTGGCAATGAAGCCTGCGTTAGCCTCGGGAAGCTTTGCTCCCACAGGCTGTACCTGGATGTAGTCGAACATAAGGGGCTGAGACTCGAGGTCGGAGCACCATGTACTGAGGTTGGAGATGTCGGACTTCATAAGGCTGAGGTTCTCAGCGATAGCCTTCTCGGACTGAGACATCTTCTCAAGTGTGAGAGCAGCGCTCTCAAGGTTTGCTACATTATAAGCATCACCGCCGGACATCTCGCCGATGTAGCCGATGATCTCATTGATCTTCTTTGCACAGTCGGAGAGAGCGATGATAGCCTCAGGCATTACACGGCTGAAGCCGTAGTCACGATATGTATCGGGGTAAGGACCGGTAAGCTTTACGATCTGGAGGTAAGCGTCGTTCATATCGTTAGCAATATTCTCAACACGGGTGAGGATATCGCCAAAGCTTCCTACAGTCGCCATAAACTCGATGGTATGCTCGCCGGGCTCAAGGTAGAACTCAAACTGAGTGTCACCGCTTCCGAGAACGCCTACCTGCCATTCCTGACTATAATCAAATGTACAGAAGCGCGCCTCAGCGAAGGGATACTCACCGTCGATCTTGATAGTTCTTGACACGAAGGAGCCGGGAACGGAGTCCTGCTTGAAGCGTGTCACGATGTTGTAAAGGCCCGCCTTTTCAACATTTATAGTATATCTCACCCAGTCGCTTGTATTTGACCAGTTGGATCCGCCGATGGTGTTTCTCTTGATCGCAGTAGCGTGCTGGGGCTCTGTGATAGCGGAGGATCTGTCGTAGTTGGGGTTGATAGTGGAGCTGGAGACTGCAGCGGGGGTCTCAGCATTGATGTGGATGGGCTCTGCATCAGCGGCACTGTAGCCCTTGGACTTATATCCCTCAAGAATATCAGCGTATGAGGGAAGAGTCTCAGCCTTCTTCAGGGTGATCGCACGGATGTACATATCCTCACGGATACCCTGGAGAGCGATGGAGTTTGTTCCTTCCTTAAAGTAATAAGTGAAGGGCTCGCTGTAGTATGTGGAGATGTCGGAAAGAATAGTGCTCTCCCACTGTCCCACAAACATTACGGGAGGACGCGACTCATTACCTGAAGCATCCTCAACGAAGCGGTACTCACCGTCTTCCTTCTGAGTATACTCAAAAGTCCATGTCTTCTTCATTGAAACGAGACGAGTCTCGCTGAAGGGCACAGAACCGTTGAGATAGAATACTCTCTCAATGTTGCTGGCATTTGAGGTGATAACACCGTCACGTCCCTCCTTGGGAACGCCGGCATACTCGATCTCAACGTTGTACATTCCGGCATTCTCTACATCGAATGTCCATGTAACATCGCCGTCAACCTCTATGAGAAGAACCTCATCCTTCTCACCGAAAACGCCGGACTCCTTTGATACGGTAGCAGTGGTGGCAGCCTCATCATAATCGACTCCGGCGATCTTCACCTCACCGCGTCCCGCAGGCATATCCTTGTATTTCTCAAGGTATTCACCGTAGGAGATGTTGTTGAGCGAATCAAATACGGTCGCCGCACCCGAACTTCCCTTGTCGGGAGTAGCAGTACCCGCTGCGGTACCGTTACTCTCAGCGGCAAACACCGGCACTGCAGATGCAAGGATCATAGCACTTGCAAGCAGCGATGTAAGTAACCTTTTGGTTTTCTTCATAAAACCGTCCTCCTGAAAATATCACGCCAGTCCCCGCGCAGAAATGCGCCATGCTCCCGGCACAGACCGGACGCTGTCCGGTTTACATGGCAAAACGACACTAAAGGCGCATTTCCGCTGCGCAAGCAGAGCCTCAGAACGACCGTCCGACAGCGCACTTTGTCACTTTTGCGGGCATTAGGGCATAGTGATACCCATAATATATATAGCTATAATATCACAAAGGCGGCGGATTGTCAAGCATGATAGTGATGCTTCTTTCATATATATGCGTTGTTTTTGCCCCTCCGTTACCGCTCTTCCCGCCGCATATCGCCACTCTCCGCCCGGCCTCCGGTTCCGAGCTTTTTCACGCGTTTTCTCGTCAACCAAATCAGGTAAATACCATTTACTATCAGATTGTGTACCTTCCCTTCCCATCCCCATTATTTTGTGTCTGCCACCCCCAAATACCGCCTTATTTGGTGTCCACCACCCGTGGAGTAAATCCCATTTACCTATTTTGTTTATTTCTCTTCACTTTGTAAACATTTTTCTGTCACTCAGACTTCCTGAATTTATAGTCATGTTGCACAAATTTGCCACACAATTTTCTACACATCAGCAGGTTGCACAAATTTTTCTTTTTTCGCTTATTTTTTGCGATTTTCTGCCATTTTCTGGATTTACTTTCAGTTTTTCTCAGGAATCCGCCGCGCAATTCGGTAAATTATCCCGAAACACGAAAAAACTTGACTTCTGATTTGCGAATTGTATTGACAAGGCGTGTGCCTGTATAATATAATAGATTTGTAATTTTTGCATACGGACAAATGCCTCTCACAAGGGCTGTCCGATAAAAGAAAGGCATGGATATAAACATGAAATATTACATCGGCGTTGACCTCGGCGGAACCAATATCGCCGTCGGTCTTGTAAACGAGAATCTTGAGATCGTAGCTAAGGACAGCGTACCCACCGGTGCGGAGCGTTCCGCTGACGAGATCATCAGAGATATGGCTGATCTTTGCATCAAAGTATGTGGTGACTACGGCGTTGCAATCTCCGACATTGCACACGCAGGTATTGCATCTCCCGGTACCGCAAACAGCAACACAGGCGTTATCGAGTACGCAAACAACCTTCCCTTTGTTAATTATCCTCTCGCAGAAAAGCTCTCCGAGATGTCCGGCATAAAGAAGGTCCTTATCGAGAACGATGCAAATGCGGCAGCTCTCGGTGAGGCTATGGCAGGTGCCGCTAAGGGCGCAAAGTATTCCGTTATGATCAC
>JAZUBE010000033.1:0-5838 GCA_045638325.1 Eubacteriales bacterium | reverse complement strand
TGTTATGGGAAAAAACGATTGCCGCAGGATGCTTTGAAAAGAAGTCTGTAAGAGATTCACGGCGACGATCCGCATCAAGCTTCTGAAGATATACAAATTCAGCAGTACCAATGATCTGCATTCTCTTAGGCTCATAATGATCAAAAAATCCCGCAAGCTGAAGCCCGGGACGTGTAACGTCCATACGGGAGATATAGATATCCTTAGGATCATCAGGTGTATAGATAACCTCAAGCGATAATTCATTTATCACTTTCTGCAGTGCTATTGTTCTTTTTTCATTCATTTGTCATTCCTCCTATTAAGGTAACGATAAACCCGCTGATATTATCACCGGAAACAGTATATTCTCTGTTCTTCGGTACAATTATCTCAGTATCCCCGTTCTCGTTTGCCGGAACGTAATAGATCACATAGTCGCCACTGTGTATTCCGTCAAGAGATATCTCCTCTGAAGCAACACCGTTCCATGAGACCGCAGTTCCTTCAGGAAGATTCTGCAGATACTCAATGTATTCCTCATGCACCCATCCCTTTTCCTTCATGATAAGCGAATGAGGTATTCCCACATATCTGTAGTGCCATGATTCGTAGTTGATCCCGGTTATATCCGCTTTATTCTCGGGATAACGGAGGATAAAGCCGTAATTCTCAAAATTCTCTACAAGCCACGTGCACTTTTCGTATGTACGAACAGCATGGCCCTCGCCTGAGTCGGTATATACTGACAAATCCATTGCCAGTCCCGTATGATGCTCACTGTGTCCGGGAAGAGCCACATATCTTGCTGCCATTTCTTCACCCTGTGTGGCAACTCTATCCAAATAAAGCTGACGCTGGAATTCTTCTGTTCTGAATCCTCCGCCACTAACGATCATCACATCACGGCATCCGGTCACTGCATAAAAATCATCCATCAATTTATTAAATGCAGTGATAGCAGTCATAGACAAAGTTACATTCAGATCGCCTGCTTTATAAGATGATGATTTATTCTCATACACCGACACATCATTCCTTGTCTCGGGAAAAATAAACTCATTATCACTGTTCACAAGGATAAGCTCTCCCTCATGAACTGCCGACTGCGGTAATCTTATGCTTTCCGTAGGTATACCATTCTGCTCAGATTCGGTAACATCTTCCGTTAATGCACCATTTTGTTCAGAACCGGCAGCAGTTCCTGATACTGCACCATTTATAGAATCATTACCTGCGGGAATATTACCGTCATCACGCGAAACAATAACGAGACTGCACACACCGATTATCAGGATAAGAAGTATGGCAACAATAGCCACACCGATATTCACCGAAGGTATGCGGTATCGTGTTTTTCTTTTTAATGCCTTTTTCATCGCTTCCTTTTCGGTAAGCGGATTTTTATTATTATTCATGTATATCACCTATCCCGGAGCCTTGCCCCGTAACCCTGCCAATCCTTTTTAAAGGATTGGGTCCCAAAAACTTTTATATAAAAATAAACATATACGGCGGTTTCTTATCCTGACTTTATTCTTATATAAAAACTTTTTGAAAAAAGGGCGCGGGGGAAAAGCTTTTTCTCGAAAAAGTTTTCCCCCGCAAAAATATTATTCTAAATTAAAGTGCGTCCTTGCGGGAGAGGTTGAGTCTTCCCTTCTCGTCAGCGCCGAGGAACTTAACTCTCATCTCATCGCCTACCTGACAGATATCCTCTACCTTCTCAGTACGGGCATTGTCAAGCTTGGAGATATGAACAAGACCTTCCTTACCGGGAGCGATCTCAACGAAAGCACCGATGGGAATGATTCTTGTAACCTTACCGTTATAGATGCAGCCAACCTCAGGCTCAAAGATGATACCGGAAATGATCTGGTATGCAGCCTCAATGCTGGACTTATCGATTGCAGAAATAAATACTGATCCATCGTCCTCGATGTCAACCTTAGCACCGGTGTCTGCAACGATCTTCTGGATAACCTTACCGCCGGAACCGATAACCTCACGGATCTTATCCACAGGAATCTTCATGGACTTCATCTTGGGAGCAAACTCGGAAACCTCAGCTCTGGGAGCAGGAAGCGCCTTAAGAATGATCTCGTCGATGATGTAATCACGTCCCTTATGAGTTACAGCGAATGCCTCTTTGATGATCTCGGGAGTAAGACCGTCGATCTTCAGGTCCATCTGAATAGATGTGATACCCTTGTGAGTACCTGCAACCTTGAAGTCCATATCGCCATAGAAGTCCTCAAGACCCTGAATGTCGATCATGGTCATCCATCTGTCACCCTCGGTGATAAGACCGCAGGAGATACCTGCAACAGGAGCCTTAAGGGGTACACCTGCATCCATAAGTGCAAGAGTAGATCCGCAAACAGATGCCTGAGAGGTAGAACCATTGGAGCTGATTACCTCAGATACACAGCGGATAGCATAGGGGAACTCCTCAACAGAAGGAAGAACGGGAACGAGAGATCTCTCAGCGAGAGCTCCGTGACCGATCTCACGACGTCCGGGAGAACGGGAGGACTTTGCCTCACCTACGGAGTAACCGGGCATATTATAGTGGTGCATATAGCGCTTGGAAACTTCCTCGCTGATACCGTCAAGAAGCTGCTCATCGGATACAGGGCCGAGAGTTGCGATAGTGAGAACCTGAGTCTGTCCACGGGTGAACATACCGGAACCGTGAGTACGGCGCATAAGTCCTACTTCAGCTGCAAGAGGTCTGATCTGATCAAGACGACGACCGTCTACACGCTTGCCGTCCTCAAGGAGCCAGCGACGAACGATCTTCTTCTGGATCTTGTAAATGAGCTCGCCGTAGATGGTCTCAAGCTCGGGATACTTCTCAAGGAATGCCTCCATAACCTTGTCACGGATGGGCTCCATTCTTGCGTCACGAACGTTCTTGTCATCAGTGTCAAGAGCCGCCATAACGTCAGCCTCGCAGAATGCGAAGATCTCATCAAACATATCGTGATCAAGCTCGCAGGAAGGATACTCAAACTTAGGCTTACCTACCTCACCAACGATGAAGTTGATGAATGTAAGGAGCTTCTTGATCTCGTCGTGTGCGAGCATGATAGCGTCGAACATATCATCATCAGCAACCTCTTTTGCGCCTGCCTCGATCATTACTACCTTCTTCTCGGAAGCAGCAACGGTCAGCTCAAGGATAGAACGCTCTCTCTGCTCAAGAGTGGGGTTGATGATAAAGCCCTCTTCCTCGGTCATTCCTACGAACACACCGCCGATAGGTCCGTTCCAGGGAATATCGGAAATGGAGAGAGCGATAGATGCACCGATCATACCGGTGATCTCGGGAGAACAGTCATGATCCACGGAAAGAACGGTGAGAGAGATGTTTACATCGTTTCTCAGATCCTTGGGGAACAGAGGACGGATAGGTCTGTCAATTACACGGGAGGTGAGGATAGCCTTCTCAGAAGGACGACCCTCTCTCTTAAGATAGCTTCCGGGAATACGGCCTACAGCGTAAAGTCTCTCCTCAAAGTCAACAGACAGGGGGAGGAAATCGATGCCGTCACGGGGTCTCTCGGATGCAGTTGCACATGCAAGAACAACGGTCTCACCGTATCTTACGAGACAGGAACCGTTTGCGAGGCCTGCCATTTTGCCTACCTCTACAACAAGAGGACGACCTGCAAGCTCGTACTGGAATTTCTTGAAATTCTCAAACATTTTTGTTACCAATCCTTTCTCATCTTCCGCACCGCCGGTACGGAAGGACCAAAGGAGGAGGTGACACAGTCTCCTTTGATCTCATGTTTTATATATCCTTTAATTGTGTCCTGTTTTTGATAAAAATGCAAGCATTTTTATTTAGGAAAAACATCTCCAAACGCAACTCAAAGCTGCGGGGATGATCCTACGCAGCTTTGGTTACACGGAAATTTCCGCAAATTATTACTTTCTGAGACCGAGCTTGTCGATGATTGCACGGTAACGCTCGATATCCTTCTTCTGAAGGTATCCGAGAAGGTTACGTCTGTGACCTACCATCTTAAGAAGTCCACGACGGCTGTGGTGGTCCTTCTTGTTCACCTTAAGGTGCTCGGTAAGAGTGTTGATGCGGTAAGTAAGAACAGCGATCTGAACCTCAGGGGATCCGGTATCACCGTCATGCATCTTGTACTCTTCAATAATTCTGCTCTTTTCTTCCTTGGTAATCATGGTTTTCACCTCATATAAAAATTTTTTATTCCGAAAGCACAGGCTGCGGCATAGGTGATCGTCCGACACCCGAGCACTCGGTAAAAGCCTTATGATTATATCACACAAATTACCTTTTGTAAAGGGGTATTTACATATTCATAAATTGTTTAAGAATAGCATTCACTTTCCCGCAAAAATCACGCGTACCCCTGCAAACACACCTGCAATAATAAGCATCCATCCGAACAGGTGGCGTACAGTTTCTTCCGGGACAATACCCGTAAGTGCCACACCTATCCTTGAACCTATCACCGCAAGAAGTGATGCTGTACCGATAAGACGGAAATCAAGCTTTCTTTTTCTGTTATGGATAAACAGCGCCGCTGCAGATGAAAACACAAAAAAGAGGAGATTGCATCCTTGCGCTTCAAGTTGTCCCACACCGTCTATCGCAGTAAGATACAGCACGAGAAGTCCGCCTCCTCCGACGCCCATTCCCGTAAGTGTACCCATAAATATTCCCGCAATAACATCCCATATCATAAAACTTCTCCTAAAAAACCATTCTTACTCCGGAAATTATCACAAGGAGTGCAAATATCATACGTATAACTCCGGATGGAAGCTTGTCCGTAAGATACGCGCCGATGATGCCCCCCACAAGTGCGGGAACTGTAAGAACACCCATTATGTCCATGCTTAAATTCCCTCTTGCAGCATATGATATCGCAGAAACCACGGATACAGGGAGTATTATTGCAACTACAGACGCAAATGTATCTTTCTGAACATTTTTTAAATTATCACCGCCTTTCAGTACTGCCCTCACCACATACATCATTATCACACCACCGCCTGCTCCGAGAAGTCCGTTGACAACTCCTGCCGCAAGTGTCGCAGGTACAAACCACCATATTTTCACATAATCCTTCTTTCTTTCCGGTACCATATATTATTTCCTTTTTTAAATAATTGTTGCCAAATCACTTAAAATATGCTACAATAGTATACGGCGAGTTATGCCATGCAGAGCTCGCACATTTATCATGATGATATTATATGTAAACACATGATTTTAATACTGCACGGAGGATACAAATGGCTCAAAACAGCAAAAACAGCAAGTCGGGAAGCAAAAAGACTTCTGCCGCTGACAAATATAAAGTAACAAACAAAAACCGAAAAAACACCTCATCGAAAAAAGCCGCTGAGGAAATACGTGAACGCAGACGCAACAGTCTTTCAGCTCAGCTTACACCTTATTTTCTCGTAGTTATTGCCATACTTCTCGGAATATTTATTTATCTTGAATCAATGGCAGGCTCAGTAGGTGGTGCTATAGGTGCATTCTTCAAAGGACTTTTTGCAGGTGGCGCTATCCTTATTCCCCCTGTTATCGTCATACTCGCCATAAACTGGAGAGCTTCCGCAGAGGAACGCCGTAATGGTATACGTACCACCTGTGCGATAATCTCTGTGCTTCTTATTTCCGTACTTCTTCATATCTGGGTTAAGGGTGAGATAACGTTTAATCCCAAAACCTTGTACCTTGACGGACTTGAGCTTACCGGAGGCGGATTTTTCGGCGGACTTCTCGGAACTCTGCTTTGGAACTGCTTCCATATTGCCGCACCGATCATTGCTATCGCAGGACTTTTGTTCCAAGTCGGATCG
>JAZUBE010000032.1:0-11754 GCA_045638325.1 Eubacteriales bacterium | reverse complement strand
CTTAAGGCTAACGGTGCTATAAACACCTACACCGTAAAATTTAACGGAAACGGAAATACCGGCGGTAGTACTTCAGATCAGGGCTACACCTACGGTACTGCACAGAACCTCAGAGCAAACGGTTTCTCCAAAACAGGTTATACCTTCAATGGTTGGAATACTGCTGCAGACGGTTCAGGTACAGCTTATACAAATCAGCAGTCAGTCAATAATCTTACGGCTACTCACGGTGGTACCGTTACCCTTTATGCGCAGTGGAAGGCTAACACCAACACTGCCTACAAGGTACAGCACTGGCAGCAGAATGTCGGTGCGGCTGACACTCAGAACAGCACTAACTATACTCTGAAGGATACAGATAACCTTACAGGCACAACGGCTGCAAGTGTTACTCCTGCTGTTAAGTCCTATACAGGATTTACCGCTCCTTCTGCTCAGAAAGTCACAATCGCTGCAGACGGCTCTACCGTAGTTAATTACTACTACACCCGTCAGCACTTCACTCTTACCGTAAACAAGGGCACAGGTGTTGCGTCAGTCAGCGACGGCGGTACATATGACTATGGCACAAGTGTTTCCGTAAGCGCAACTGCTGCTACCGGTTACAAAACACCTATCTCATGGTCCGGCGGTACTGTTTCAAGCGGCAAGATCACTCTTACCGCCAATACAACTCTCACCGCATCCGCAACCCCCATTTCCTACACCATCGCATTTAACGGCAATGGTGCTACAAGCGGTTCTATGACCGCTATCAGCGGCGTTAATTACAACGCAAATGCGACTCTTACCTCAAATGCGTTCAAACGCACAGGCTACACCTTTGCCGGATGGGCTACTTCCGCCGGCGGTTCTGTAGCTCATGCTAACGGCGCATCTGTTAAAAATCTCTCTACCACTGACGGCGCAACTGTTACTCTCTACGCCGTATGGACTGAGAATACCTACAACATCACATTCAACGGCAATGGTGCCACAAGCGGCAGCACTTCCGGTATTTCAAATATCAAGTATACCGCATCTCAGGCGCTTCCCTCATGCGGATTCACTCTCCCCGGCTATAAGTTCGTGGGATGGACTGCAGCGCAGGATGGCAGCGGTACTGTTTACAAGGCAGGCGATACCGTTAAGGGGCTTTCAGCTACCAACGGTGCAACTGTTACACTGTATGCTCAGTGGGAGATTGACGTTGTAAAAGTAAGCTTTGATGCGAATATCGACGGCGTGAGCGATCCCGCTGCCCGTGATATCACTATCGGCAGCACTTACGGTGATCTGCCCGTACTTACAAAGGATGGTTACAACTTCCTCGGCTGGTGGACTGCTACCACAGGCGGTACTCAGGTTACCTCTTCTACACAGGTTACTTCTACCACAGCCCATACTCTTTACGGCCGCTGGGAGCTTAAGACCTACACTATTACCTGGAGTTATTGGGCGAATGGTGGTATGACTACCTCCACCACTACCGTAAATCACGGCGCGACTCCTGTTGCACCTTCTGTGCCCGACCGTCATGGTTATACTCACACCGCTTGGACTCCTAATATTGCGGCGGCAACAAATGCTACGACCTACACGGCGAAGTATTCGCCTATCTCTTATAATGTAGTGTTCAATGAGAACGGCGGTGCGGCTGTTGCCGATACCACCTACACCATTGAAAGCGACACTATCGTTCTGCCCGGTACCACCCGCACCGGTTACACTTTCGCGGGCTGGTTTGACAATGAGAATCTCACCGGCAGCGCTGTAGTGAATATTGCTAAGGGAAGCACAGGCAACAGAACGTACTGGGCTAAATGGACTCCCAATACTTATACTGTTACCCTTGATATGAACAGCTTCTTCGACGGTGACGTGCCTTCCGCATCTGCTACGACTCCTGCGGATAAGTCTTCCGTGACCGTTACATATGACAGCCCCTATGGCATCGCAAGTCCTACCCGTCCCGGATTCACCTTCGACGGATGGTACACCGAGGCTGTCGGCGGTACTAAGGTGGATATGGCATCCGATGTCAAGATCACCACAAATACCGTACTCTATGCTCACTGGACAGGTGCAGGATATACTGTAGTCTATAACGCAGGCGGCGGTACAGGAACTATGGCTGACAGCAGTCATGTATACTGGACAGACAGCGCTCTTGCGGCTAATGCCTTTACAAGAGCAGGCTACACATTCCTCGGATGGTCAAAGAGCTCTTCTGCTGAGGCAGTGGATTTTGAAAACGGCGCAACCATTAAAGATCTCGCTATGAGCGGTTCTGTTACGCTCTATGCTGTATGGCAGAAGAACACATATGTTGTAACTTATAATCTCAACGCATTTGACTATAAAGGCGACGATGTTTCAAACATCGTAACGGGACTCAGCGCACCTTCAAAGAATGTTGTCTTTGATACTGCGTACGGTGAGCTTCCTGTTCTCACAAGACCCGGTTACGATTTTGCCGGCTGGTTTACAAATGCTTCAGGCGGTTCGGCTGTTACTGATGCGACTATCGTAACAACTGCAGGGGATCACGAGATCTTTGCTCAGTGGATCGCTCATACTTATATCATGAAGTATGATCTTAACGGCGGAGACGGAAGTGTTCCTGCGGATAAGGCTTACAAGACTGACGAGACATTCTTTACTGCTTCCAAGGATGGCCTTACAAATCATGATGTCACCTTCAGAGGCTGGTCTCTCAACAAAAATTACAAAGAGGGCGACACCCTGTTTGCTCCCAATCTGTCTGTTGTAAACTTCAATAACTTTGCCGGTGTTACCGGTAACGGTGCTGAGGTTACTCTCTATGCTGTTTGGGGACTTACAATTAATCTTGATCCCAATTACGGCGATGCTCCTGTGGAGTCTATGATTATCTATTTCTCCGAGGATGACGTCGACGGAAAGCTTGTTACGGTTCCCGGTGCAGACAGAACAGGCTATCAGGTATTCAAATGGGCGATGAAGTCAGACGGAAGTGTCAAGACTTATACTCCCGGAAATCAGTATACGTTTAAGCCCGATATGAGTGACGGTATTGCCGCATACATCAGTAATGGTGTAATGACTCTTTATGCTGTATGGAATAAGGAGTTTGTAGTAAGCTTCAGTCATGGTATCGTGGACGGCGACGGTTCAGGTGTTACCGAGATTCCCGGGCCTGTGATCGGACTTATCCTTGAGGATGAGTTTAATCAGGGACTGACAACCGGTGTTGCAACCATTCCTTCACAGATTCCTCAGAGAGAGGGCTACACCTTCCTCGGATGGAACTGGACTGCCGGTTATCATGATAAGAGCCATTCCGCCGGCAGGGAATACACTAACTTCCCCGGAAATGATCTCACACTGCATGCGATCTGGCTTGCATACGATTTGATCCGGTGCTATGATCCCGCTGACGGATACAACACAGATATTGGCAATTGCTATGGATTCTTCGGAATAAAAGATCACGCTTTTTACGATGCCAACTGCATTTCGGCAAATGTTGTAAGCGATTCCGATTACTACAACGGCGGTTATCTGAGCCTTACGCTCAATACCGACATGTCTCCCAGTTATAACGGTGGAGTATATGATATACCGTCCGAACCTTATGATCCGTACATCAGCTTTAACCTCGGTGAGTATGTCCTCGGCAGTGAGTCCAAGCTCGTTGTCGTTTACAGAACAAGTACCGACATAACAGGCGAATTCAAGTCCGGTGTATATTATGAGCATGAAGGAGTTGCGACGAATGCGTTTGCTAATTCCTCACTGATCACCGATGGCGGTGCCCATTATATGATCATAGATATCTCGGAGCTTGAAGGAAAAGACGGTGTGCTCGATTACTTCAGATTCGATCCCTTCGATTACAGCGTTTATCATAATAGTGGTCTTGTATGGCCCGCTGCGGGTGCTACCATGGATATTTTTGCCATCGGTATCTGCGACAACGCAGCACAGGCAGAATTTTTCGGACGCCGTGCGGTATCCGACTGGATCCTGACTGAGAACGATTATAGCTTCGTGTTTAGCTATGAGTTTGATAATTATTATACCTTCGACCCTGATTTCTACAGAGATGAGACAGGTATAAACACTATCACAGCTCCCTATGTGCTGACTACTACTACTGACCGTGATAAGCTCTATTCCTGGAATAAGAAAGATCCTCTCAAGGTATCTACCACTCTGTACTGGGATGATGTTGATCCCTACAGAGCAGGATATGCGTTTGCCGGATGGAGTATCAGTGCTTCTGCAGGTGCATTCTTTGAGGGTGCCGGTGTAATGAACAATATGGTATACGGCCTTGATTTCATTACAGGTGTGCTCGGAACTGCTCCCGACACCTATGATCCCACACTTAATCTGTGGACAACAGGTGATTTTGAGGGAAGTAACTCATACAGCTATGTGCTTAAAGCAAACTGGAGTCCTCTCTTCGGTGAGGTCAGACTTGTAAGACCTGACAATATTGAGGATTATCAGGATTATATCTTTACCGTGACAGGTAAGGATGATATCAATAGTCACGTCAAAGTTACGGTAGTATCTCATCTTGATGATGTGGTTATCGACAATGTTCCCGTTGGTAATTACAGCATCGTGGAGTGGGATAACTGGAGCTGGAGACGTTCAGATGTTACCGTTCGCGAGATCGGCGGCGGAACGATCGTGGGATTTGAGGTTACTCCCGAGGGCAAGGAGATCACCTTCGATCCCGGAAATATCCGCGTGGTTGCATGGCTGTCCGGTGATTCGTACAGATTCTGGAACAGAGATAGCGACGACGACGCACAGGATTAAAATTAACAAGGAAAGGAGACGGTGCCGATGGGTAAAGCAAACAGAAAAAGGGCAAAGAGAAGAAACGGTGCTACCGCTTTGATCGCTGCATTGGTGATACTTGCCGTTGCTACGGTTGGTACGACAATTGCGTTTATTCTGGATGACACCGGATCCATTGAGAATGTGTTTACTCCGTCTGATGTGGCAACCGATGTGATGATCACCGATTCCACCAATACGGATGATCCGAACCCCGGTAAAACTGCGCAGGTGCGTAATATTAGCGACACAGAAGCATATATTCGTGCTGCTGTTGTGTTCAACTGGGTAAAGACCGACGGAAATGGCGTAAAACACGTTCACGCAGATGCTCCCGTTGAGGGAACGGATTTCACCATTCTCTGGAATGCGGATGATAACGGCAGCGGACAAAGCAGCTGGATCCGTAAGACCTACGATGACGGCGAGATCATATATTATTACAAAAACACTGTCGACCCAAAGAATGGCGCGCAATATGTTACCGACAGCCTTTTCAGCCTCTTTAAGCTGAAGGATGGTGTAACTCCTCCTGCGGGTTATGAACTCTCGTTTGAGGTGGTTGCTTCCGGTATTCAGAGCACTCCCGTATCGGTTGTGCAGGATAATTGGGGCGTTGTTCTCGACGATAGCGGTAATATTACCGCTGTGAACTGAGGTGGCGGCGATGAAAAGAGTAATCAGATCTGCACTTTCGATTTTTCTAATGCTTGCAGTGGTTCTCAGTTTCGTGCCTGCGATATCTGCCGCAGAGGATGATTCTGTGGTGACATTCTACGGGCTTGAGCAGGGCTTTGGCTTTGCTCCCGGAAGTGAGTACACCGACAGCGACCTCTTTGACAATTTCAAGAATGTCTATCCCGGAGACCGTCTCACAGAGACTGTTACTGTAAAAAATGTTTCCGGTGATTCGGACTTTATCAAGCTTTATATCCGTGCCGAGGCTTACGGTGAGGACTCTCTCCCCGAAGGCATTGCGGCGTCCGGCGAGACTGTTGCCTCCATGAGTGAGTTTCTGGCTCAGCTCTCAATGAAGGTGTGGCTCGGAGATGCTGATGGTGAGCTTATCTATGATGCATCACCCGACGAGCTTGACGGATTTGAAAACAGCGTTTATCTCGGCTCTGTCCGCAAGGACGAGACTGTGACTCTTACAGTGGAGCTTGATGTTCCCTTTGAGCTTGACAACCGCTTCCAGAACAGAGTCGGTGCGGTCAACTGGATATTTACAGCAGAGCTTTTTGACGATCCCGTGCCTCCTGAGGACAAAACATATATGACTGTCCATAAGGTGTGGGATGATGACGGTGCAGACCGTCCCGACAGTATCAGGGCAGAGCTTCTCCGCGATGGCGAGAAGTATGCCGATGCCGTTCTTAATGATGATAACGCATGGACTTTCACATGGGGCGATCTTGAAGAGGATCACGACTGGACTGTCCGTGAGGCAGAGGTTCCCGAGGGATACACCGTTTCATATGATGTCCTCGGAAATATCGTAACCATTATAAATACGGCTGACAAGGGGGATACTCCTCCTCCTCCTCCGAAGGATCCCGTGAAGCGCACGGTTAAGATCGAATGGGATGACGAGGACGATATTGAAGGTGTCAGACCCGATTCTGTGCCTGTGACTCTGTTTAACGGAACTGAGGCTGTGGAAACTGTGGTTGTCGGTCCCTGGAACAACTGGACATTCACATGGGAAGGTCTTGACGGTGATGGCGACTGGAAGATCATTCTTATGGATGTTCCCGAGGGATATGTCCCCACATATTCTCATGGAGAAACAGTGCTGACCATTACGCTCGTTTCTTCACTCGCTCAGACAGGTCAGCTCAAGTGGCCTGTTCCCGTACTTGCTTTTGCCGGTATCGCAATGATTGCGGCAGGCGGATTTGTAATTCTCAGAAAGCGTAAGAAAGAGAATGACTAAAAGATCAGGTATAATATTTATACTTATAGGAGTAGTGCTGATACTGTCAGCACTACTCTTGTTTGGTTATAATATGCATGAGGATAAGGCCGCAGGAGATGCATCATCGGAGATGCTTGAGGATGTTAAGGCTGAGATAATAGAGGCGATCAAAACCCCTGCCGAAAGCACCGATGACGTGGCGGAAACGGATACGTCAGACACTACTGCAGCCGATACAGAGCCTTTGATTCCTGAGATGCCTGTGAAAAATGTAAACGGATACGATTTTATCGGATATGTGACAGTCCCTTCGGCGGATATAGAATTGCCTGTGCTGAACGATTGGGATTACGACAGACTGGACATTGCTCCCTGCAGGCATTCGGGCTCCACTGTAACTGATGATCTCGTTATTGCAGGACATAACTTTACTTCGCATTTTGCAAGACTTGAACAGGTGAAGGTCGGTGACATCGTTACATTTACAAATATGTTGGGTGATGTGATAACGTACAAGGTGGCAAAAACCGATATTCATGACGGAGGAGATGTTGAAGGAGTACTTGAAAGCGGATATGCTCTTGCCCTTTACACCTGTACTTACGAGGGTACCACAAGGATCGTGGTATTCTGCGAAAGAGTATAACAAAAAGCAGACCTGAGGTGATACCACACCTTATGGTCTGCTTGTTCTTTTGCGAAATAATCAGATCATGAATGACGATACGACCAGTATTGCCGCAACGAGGAGCACAAGTACCGGCTCGGATCTCTCAAGAAAACTTTTGCGACGGCAGCCTGATGAAAGAACGTTGAGATTATTTCTTGAAGATGAGCTGTCGGCTTCTCTGAGATCTGCTGATGTGCCATTTATTATTCTGTCGGTATAAGCATCGACATACGATACGATGGAGCCGGGACAGTTTTTGAATGCGTATTTGCCTATGTACTTCAGATTGCAGCCGAGAGTGATGTCCTCAAGTCTGGAGCAGCCTTCGAATGCCGCAAACCCGATATTTGTTACGCTGTCGGGAATTGCAATTTTCGTAAGATACTTGCAGCCCTCGAATGCGTTGCTGCCAATGATAGTTACGCTGTCGGGGATAATAACGTCATTGAGATATGAACATCCGTAAAATGCACCACGGCAGATGCATGTCACACTATCCGGAATTATGATTTTTGTGAGCCCGGTACAGCCCTTGAATGCATAATCACCGATGAAGGTCACGTTTTTGCCAATGGTCACGCTTGTGATACCGGTACAATCGCAGTATGTGTTGTTGTCAATATATGTTACATCATCGGGAATCACTATATCTCCTGTAATACCTGTACGACTTCTGAGAGAGTTATCCGTTGTGTTTTTCATTATTAAATTTCTCCTGACTAATAATAAATTTCCGAAATTCTTATCGTGCATTCAGTATATCTCACATATTGTACCATTTCAATATCATTGTAATATAAGGACGTTTTTTTGTATTATTTGTACGGTGTGGCTGTATACTTGTTGAAAATTCTGCTTTGTTATGATATACTTGTGACGTGAAATAATACGTGAAAGGAATCATCCGCCATGCTTAAAACAGGAGTTGCAACAGTACATCCCTCTTTTGTTTATAACGAGGATTATTTCCGCAGTGTGCATGAAGCAGGAATCAATGCCATTGAGATAACAAGATACGCAGAGGATTATGCGGGGCTTGATTACAAGGGGATAGCTGCTCTGGGAGAAAAGTATGGTGTTGAGCTGTGGTCATATCACCTGCCTTTTTATCCCACGAATGTGGTGAATATTTCCACTGCCGATGCGGATCTGCGCAGAAATACCATTGAGTATTACAGAGAAATCATCGGTAAAGCGACAGATATCGGTATAGATAAATTTGTCGTTCATCCTTGCGGCGATTTTGTGGACGGAGATTATCGGCGTGAGCATATAGAGCGTTCCCGTGAATCCCTTGACCGTATTGCAGAGATCGCCTCAGGCTTTGGTGCTGCAGTAGCTGTGGAAAATATGATTCCCTCCATTCCGGGAAAGAATATTGACGAGATGGAACGGCTCCTCAGCGCAAATGATAAGCTGAAGGCGTGCTTTGATACGAATCATCTTTTCGGAGAAAGTCACACTGATTATATTGAGAGGTTCGGTGACAGGCTTCTTACCGTGCATATCTCCGACTATGATTTTGTTACCGAAAAGCACTGGCTTCCCGGAGAGGGTGACATCGACTGGGTGGCACTTAAGGATGCACTTGACCGTGTCGGATATAACGGGGTATGGATGTATGAAGTGAATCTTATAACTCCGGATACCATTGAGCGTGAAAGACCGCTTACATTCTGTGATCTCAAAGAAAATGCGGAGTGTATATTCAGCGGTAAGAATCCTGAGGCTTTCGGGCATCGGAAATAAAAAATGATACGACGTAGTGCCGTAATATCCGAAACGGTACTTTACTACGAAATAATTTGCACAGCGGCGAGTATCTGGTTTCCGACTTTAGCGAGGGGCAATAAGGTGCAATTATAGAAGCAATCTAAGGAGATGTATAATTATGTCATACAAAGCAGAACATATTGATACAAAAAGACTGTGGCGCGGCTTTTTCCCCTGCGCGGATATTGCGTCCGATGACGGACGTATCCTTGTCTGTGCGGGAGACAGTCTGTATTCCGGAAAAGATGTAGGAGTGGTAGCGGGGCTTGGCTCATACTGGCTCTATACTTCAGATAAGGGTGATACATGGGAGATGATCCGCAATGTTGCTTATCCGGGAATGGTGCGTTTTTCAGACGGAAAGTATTTTTCTCAGGGATTTGGCAGTGCTGCTGTGAAGCTGTTCGACAAGGATGTGCAGGAGAAGATCCCGTACATAATGAAAAAATACGTTGCGACCTCATTTGATCAGATTCTTGACAGAAAGGTACAGATGGAGTTTGAGTGCGTGGATATTCCCGGACTTGCCGTAGGCTTTGGCGACAGTCAGGATCCGGATGAATGGGCAACAGGATACAGCGGTACAGGCGCTGCAGAACTTGATAACGGTGATATCCTTCTGCCTATGTACGGCCACTTCAAAGAGGATCGTACAAAGCTCGAATATTTCAAGAAATACGACTTCTATCAGTACCGTACATGGATACTTGTTTCCCACGATAAGGGCAGGACTTTTGAGTATCTCTCTACCGTGGCAGACTGCCAGACCTATCCCTTTACTCCCGACGGAGAGGGGTTCTGTGAGCCCTGCCTTCTGAATCTCGGAGATGGTCATGTGCTTTGTGTTATGAGAACTCAGGGGCACGAGGTGTACTGTCCGCTTTACGCTTCTCATTCCTACGATAACGGCAGGACATGGAGCGTTCCCGTGGAGATATCCCCCTTCGGTGTGTATCCGAGACTTCTTCGGATGAAGAATGGACTTATAGTTTGCACCTCGGGAAAATGGGACACATTCTTCCTCGTTTCCGAGGATGATGGTATGACATGGAGCGACAGGCATATTATTGCAGAAAATGACGGTCAGTGGGACCGTGGCCCGTCCGGTTATACTTCCGTTTTTGAGGTGGAGCCCGACGTTGTTCTGGTGGTGTACGACCATACCGAGGACAGAACAAGTGAACTGAAAAATCCCTACGACCGCCGCGTGGTTTATGCGACGAGGTACAGGATAACAAGGTAAGTGTGACGACATACAAAAAGGACACATCTGATGATGTGTCCTTTGCTTTTCATTTATTTAAAATATCAGAGTCTTTTATTTGTTCGCCAAAGGGATTTTTATGTTGACCTGTGTTCCGTTTTGTGATATACTTATTTGTAATAAAGTACTGATTGCGAGGTAACGTATGAATAAAATATCCCGTGTAATTTCTGCGGCACTTGCTATGTGCACTCTTGCTGCCGGTTCTGCATTTTGCAGTAAGGCTGAAAGCTATGTGACAGATGTTTGTGTTTCATCCTCCGCCGTCACGCCCTCTGTCAGGGACCGGCTCCCGGATCTTCAGCTTGAGGTAGTCTCAGGTACTGCTGCCGACAGCTCTGCATACGGCATTGATATGACTGCCTTCGAGGATGACGGATACATTATTAAAAAGCTGCAGGATACCGTATTCATCTTCGGTAAGACCGAGGCGGCTCTTGATGCGGCAGAAAACAGATTCGTGAATATGTATAACGAAGGCTCTGTTGAGGATGTGACGTATCATGAGGGATACCGCATCGAAAAGCTTGAGATCTTCGGTGTGGATATTTCTGAGTATGTCATAGAGTATCCTTCGGATGAAAATACCGCCACGGCTGTATCCGTTGCGGTAGCCGAGCTTAAGAGACTTGTGAGAGAGGCTACAGGCGCAGAGCTTCCCACATTTGCAGGTGATTCGGGTGCTGAGCACGTGATTGAGTTCCGTACCTCCGAGGATGTTTCTCTCCGGGATGACGGTTTCCGTTACTTTGATGAAAACGGAACGCTCGTTATTGAAGGTTCTTCTGCCCGTCAGGGATGCCTGACAGGTGTTTACAGGTTCCTTCAGAATGAGTGCGGATGGGAAGAGCTTATTGCAGGTGAGTCTTATCTCAATGAATCCGACTACATAAACATTCCCGAGGGAATAGACAAGGCTGAGACTCCCGCATTCGATCATTTTTATCCTCACGGTTCAGACTGGGATCCTTTTACAAGAGATCAGACTAAATATGTCAGCACAGGTGTCATCAGCCATGCGTGTCACGGTCTGCAGTCTCATAATTTCTTCGAGCTTCCCAGCATGCCGTCTCAGCCCTGCTATACTGATGATGAAATGTACGAAGTGTGTCTTCTGAATGTTGAGAAATACGTTGCGGCACGCTACGGCAGCCCGAATTTCAGAGCTGTTGATGTTGCTATGCCCGATTCAAATGACTTCTGTCTTTGCGATACCTGTTTTGAGATGTTCCTTGAAAACGAAAAGGCTCATTCTGCAGCGGTAGTTTACTTTGCAAACCGTCTTTCCGAGGATATGAATGAAAAATATCCCGG
>JAZUBE010000031.1:0-2945 GCA_045638325.1 Eubacteriales bacterium | reverse complement strand
TAACGCACTTAAATATCTTGCCGACATTCCTGATGATGTCCATCTGCTATCTCCGAATGTACTTCAACCTGTAATGAAGCTGAAGGTCGAACAGTTCGGTTCAAAGAACCCCAGACTTCACACTGACGAAGTTCTGATAGTTCTCGCCGTATGTGCCTCAGGAGATACCGTTGCACGCAGAGCTCTCGACTGTGTACCAAAGCTCCAGGGTGGCGAGGTGCATCTGACCGTCACACCTGCTCATGTCGACAGATCTGTATTTAAGAAACTTGGCATGAATTTCACATTTGACCCGATAAAAGAAAAGAAATAATATATTAAAGCCGCTGACAAATAACCGTCAGCGGCTCATTTTATTTTTCGCAGAAGAATTCGACAGTTTCACCTACAGGACCGATACAAAACGCAATTCGCGCATTATAATCAGCACTGATACAGACGTCAGTCGGCTCCATTGTTACGGTATAACCGGCATCGCGTACTGCATTTATACATGCATCAGTATCCTTTGTTGCAAATGCGACATGCCTGATAGCACCTTCACCCGGCATATCATCCACATCAGAAAATATCTCAATAATTCCGGGTTTCATGTCGAGCATGATACTGAGGTGCTCACCCTCGCCCCACTGTCTTGCAACCGGTACTCCGAGAATATCTCTGTAAAAAGAAATTGTTTTCTCGTAATGCTCCATTCCGCAGCATTTGAGAGCAATATGATGTATTCCGCAAATAAGTGACATAAATACCTCCCATAAGGTAAAATTATTACAGCAATATTTTACCACATAAAGATCATATTTGCAACAACTGAAAATCTATTTATTTTACAGATCTGCTTCTGAGAAAGCGAATAACATTTTCCATTTCCATTTTAATGTCAGTAAAATTACCAATGCCGGCATAAACAAATACAAAATCAACATTGCCGATTTCTGTTTTTGCGGCAATTCCGAGCATTTTGTCGCCTTCCGGTGTCTCAATAAAGCCCACCAGACGCTCCTCACCATCATTGTTTTCCGTAATAGCAAGATCAGCCTCGTTATTCCTAAGTATAGCTGAGCCATCATTCGCGTTGTTTTTTTCAAGACTAAGATATCTGTCTGCAGTACAAACTTCAAAAAGCTCCTCACTGTTCGTGATGGGTACAGCATTTCTGACAGATCCCGATGCCTTTGTTATAGGAACATACAACGTGATTCCCATTGCAGTCCTGAATCTTTCAAGCGGAAATTCTCCGAGTCTGCCCTCAGGCAGTTTGTCACTGTCAAGGGGATCAGATATCTCCCTTAATGTGCCACCTTCAAATACAAGACTTTTTTTATCATAAAGCTTATCTTCAACAAGCATTTTTCTGATAGCGTTTTCCATATATATCACCTTTTCGTATATTTCTTATTTCAGCTCATCTTCCAACATCTTCTGATATTCCCTGTATGCAGATGGGAACATTTCCTTTATGTATTCAAGCTTAGTAGGATCATGGCTCATCCCCGCTTCAAAGAAGTGCGCAAATGTTTCCTGGGAAATACTCTTTTTATTATAATAATCATCATCGTGTATCCAACGTCCGGAAGATTGTCCTTCAGTAACACCATTGACTATATCAGAAATACCGTTTTTCATATCAGGATCATTCCAAAGCCACTCAGACAGATCTTCGTATGCATCTTCTCTGTCAGTATAACCATTTCTGTTCATGCAATCATCAAGCCAGTCTTCGATATCATCTTCGATACAATCGTAAAATTTATAGCTCCAGTCGGTCGACGTACATCCGTTAAAATCAGACCTGTCATCCACAAGATGACCTACCTCATGGAAGTATGTGGATCCGGGACCTCTTTCATTTACAATATCCTGTTCATCACTGTAGTTTATATGATTGAAAAATGGATTGTAATGAGCAGTATCTGTGTAATTGTCATCCTTGATCTTTATC
The DNA here is from genome assembly GCA_045638325.1 of Eubacteriales bacterium. Lineage (GTDB taxonomy): Bacteria > Bacillota > Clostridia > Oscillospirales > CAG-272 > UMGS1312. Next base: position 1,003 of record JAZUBE010000031.1, on the reverse strand, counting down.
TTTTTATAATATTTTTCATAAAGTTGTTTTGTATTATCATCAACAGCATTGTCTATACGATATTCAATGATCTCCTCATAGGACATTCCCTCGAGAGGATCAACAGCAGGAGCAGAACTGCCACCGCTCGTATTTTCAGACATTAGTCCACTTATCTTCACACCACCTACACTATCGCGGACCCCCGCTTCAATAGTTTTATAGAGATCAATAATATCCTCAAGTGAACCTGTCAATTTATTCGTAGAAGTAATACACTTCTGCAGATTCCCCGAAACAGTTTTTACGCTGTTCCTATAAAAAAGCAGACAAAGCGGCAGATTTTTTGAAATACTGTTAAGAGTACTCTGAATCTCGGAAATCACTCCGGGGATATCCCGCAAATCATTTTCTGCTTCTTTCATTTTAGCAATATCAGCACTGCAATAACTCATATAAACTCAAATCCTTTCACGTTTTAAATCGCTTATTCGTTTCTGAGTATAATTATATCACAATACTTTCAGATATCCTCCTATCTTGACAAACGACACATAAATCACGACGAACTGCACATTTTACGCTTTACGCTTTGTACCAATCTTATTAAGTACGATATATACAGACACAAGAAGGACTACAGCTCCCACAAGGATCGCATACATAAAGACTGTACTGACATTATTTCCGAAGAAATAAATATTATAATCAACTGCATCTTTCATAGAAGAAAGCACCTCATCCGGAAGTCCGGCTTTACCCATCTCTGCAAACACTCCTCTCAGAGTATGATTGCGAAGAAGCGATGTGCCGTAAGTTCCCGGCAGAAAAGATACCACCTTCTGAAGTCCGCTGCCAAATGATGATATGGGCATATAAGCACCGCAGATAAATCCGTATCCTGCACTGACGATCGTACCTACAGCCGATATCTGTCCCTGAGTTGAGAGGAAGAAGTTTATTACTGACGAAAGCGCAGTACCGAAAAACACAAGCACCGTTATATCAAGGAGCATAAGCATCA
>JAZUBE010000030.1:0-3582 GCA_045638325.1 Eubacteriales bacterium | reverse complement strand
GATGAGATCGATCTTCGTTCTTCCGCAGGTAGGACAAGAAACAATATTCACATAGGAACCACCGAGTCCTGCCGCACGAAGTATCTCGCGTCCTGCCACTACTTCTTTTACGGGATCGGCGGTAAGTGACACGCGAAGTGTATCACCTATTCCATCTATGAGGAGCGCGCCAACACCCACAGCATTCTTAACAAGTCCCGAATACTCATCACCTGCTTCGGTAACACCGATGTGGAGAGGATAATCTGACTGCTCCCTTACGATACGGCACGCCTTTATCATATTTGTAACAGTTGATGATTTAATGGACAACACAATATCGGAAAAGCCGAATCCTTCAAGCACATCTGCCTGGGTAAGCGCACTTTCCGCAAGAGCTTCCGGAGTAGGTGAACCGTATTTCTCAAGGAGGGATTTCTCAAGAGATCCACCGTTAACTCCGATACGGATCGGAAGTCCTGCAATACGGCAAGCATCTGCCACCTCTTTCACCTTCCACGCTTCACCGATGTTTCCGGGATTTATGCGTATCTTATCTGCTCCTGCCGCTACAGCCGCAAGAGCGATCTTATAATCAAAGTGAATATCCGCCACAAGCGGCATTTTTATTCCTTCAGTCTTTGCAGCTCTGAAAATTTCAGCAGCCTCAACAGTAGGAATAGCAAGTCTTGCAATGTCACATCCCGCCTCTTCAAGCTGGCGGAGCTGTGATAATGTTCCGGCATGATCCATAGAATCTGTGTTGGTCATGGACTGAACACAGACGGGAGCGCCGCCGCCTATGACTACGCTCCCTACCTTGACTTCTCTTGTTTTTGTATACAATTTAAAAGCCTCCGTGTCCCTTACGGGCTCATATTATATTTATGATATCCTTAAACGTTATGAACAGCATAAATGCCATCAGAATAACGATACCTGCAAAATGGATGTATCCCTCGATATTCTTGTTTACGGGACGTCTGAAGATAAGCTCAATAAACTGGAAGAAGAGCCGACCACCATCCAGTGCGGGGAGAGGAAGAAGATTCATAATACCGAGATTGATACTTATAAGCACAGCAAGAGCCGCAAAACTTGAATAGCTGACACTTGCTATTTCAGCCACCTGCGATCCGACTCCGACGGGGCCCGATACCATATCGATACCGTATTCCCCGGAAACAAGTCCTCCGAGCGACTGCCATATACTGCGCATCATTGAAATAGAACGCCACACAGTATGTCGGCATACACTCTCGAACGACAGATTTTCCGATGAAGTAACAAAATCCGCAAGCCCGAATACAAGACCGCTTTCCTCAACTGTAGAGAATTTCACATCCTCAATAACCACAGTCTCACCGTTTCTGATAACAGTGACATCAATGGGGGAATCACCGTTCATCTGTATCTCATAACGCATATCATCGGAAATATGGACTTTGGTATCACCGATCTTTGTTATAAGATCGCCTGTCATAAGTCCCTGTTCTTCCGTTGATACATACTGCACGCTTTCATCTCTGAAACTTCCGAACCCGTCAATCTGGGTACCGCTGAGATTACCTGTGCAAATGATTATCACAGCCATTGCGATAATACCGGCAAGAATATTTATCACGGCACCTGCGGCGGTAATGATCATTCGCTGCCAAACAGGCTTATTACAAAATGCTGCAGGATCATCAGATTCCTCGTCCTCACCTGCCATACTTACGAAACCGCCGATTGGAAAAAGTCTCCATGAATATCTTATACCGCTTTTCTTTGAGACCCTCGAGATAATCTTAGGTCCCATTCCCATTGCAAACTCATTCACTCTTACCTTAAAAATACGGGCAAATATATAGTGTCCGAATTCGTGAATGAAAATAAGAAATCCAAAAACAAGCACCGCGAGGATTATTCCAATTGCCATAGCTATCTCCATACCCCTACCTTATAAGGGGAAATTTTATCGAAGCTTATGCTCCTATAATATCGTTAGTTATTTTTCTCGCCTCCGCGTCTGCGATAGCAAGATTTTCTACCGTTATATCGTCAAATACGGGTACCTTCTCCATAGCATTTATCACAGAATCCGCAATGCCGCAGAAAGAAACTCTTCCCTCAATAAACGCCTGTACAGCTTCCTCGTCAGCTGCAATAAGAGCAGCAGGAGCAGTACCGCCACGTGTGAGGGCATTTCTCGCTGCAGTAAGAAGGGGGAAAGTATCGATGTCGGGTTCATGAAAGGTAAGACTGCCGATCTTTGTAAAATCAAGTCTCTCACCGACAGAATTAAGTCTCTCGGGATAGTTCACCGCATATCTTACAGCGGATCTCATATCCGGAACTCCCATTTGTGCCATGACCGTATTATCAATATATTCCACCATGGAATGAATTATACTCTGTCTGTGAACTACCACATCTATCTTCTCGGAAGGAACACCGTAAAAACGAGCCGCCTCTATCACTTCAAATCCCTTGTTCATCAGTGTAGCACAGTCAATGGTAATTTTAGGTCCCATCTTCCATGTAGGATGTGCAAGTGCACGCTCGGGAGTAACAGAGTCAAGTTCTTCCCTCTTCATACCGAAGAAAGGGCCTCCAGAAGCAGTAAGAATAATTCTTCTTACACGCGGATCTGTCTCAAACAGGTTAGGTTCGCCCTCTGTAGTCAGACATTGAAAGATCGCAGAATGTTCACTGTCGACAGGGATCATAGTGCAACCGCTATTATGCATAAGTTCACGAATAACGGGACCCGCAGCAATTATAGCTTCCTTATTTGCCATACCGATCCTTGTGGGAGTCTTTGCCGCCGCAAAAGCAGTGGCACACCCTGCAAGACCTGCAATGGAGTGGATGGTCACATCTGCAGGATCACTTTCAAGATAAGACAGAAGTGATTCTTCGCCGCTGTATATCTTTACATCCGCACCTGCAAGAAGTCCCCGAAGCTCTTCAGCTGCAGTCCGGTCTTCCATAATGCATACCTCAGGACGAAGCTTTTCCGCAAGCTCAGCCATTACTGCGGCATTTCTGCCGGCACAAAGCATTTTGACATTTAATCCGGTTTCAAGTGCCACATCACAGGCCTGTCTGCCTACTGAACCTGTAGCACCGAGAATCGTAATTGTCCTGTTTTCCATAATTCACCCATTAAAGCTGATGCACATGAATATACTGCAGGATAAAGCTGAACAGAAGAACGAGAGGAGATGTAATAAGCACAGAATCAAGTCTGTCGAGTACTCCTCCGTGTCCGGGGAAGATCACTCCGTAATCCTTAACATCATAACGACGCTTGATAAGGGATGCAAGAAGATCTCCGATCTGCGACAGAAAAGCAACAGCTGCACCTGCGAAGAATATAGCAACATACTGAATGATAGTTGCGCCGTATCCGTTATTATTGAGCATTATAAGCACAGATATAACACAAGCGATTCCTGAGAAAACGATTCCTCCGATACAGCCCTCGATAGTTTTCTTTGGGCTTACATCGGGAATCAGCTTATGCTTACCAAAGAACACACCTGTAAAGTAAGCAAATGTATCACTTACCATAGGAATTATAAGGGCAAAAAGGTACAGATACTCACCAAGATGGCT
>JAZUBE010000029.1:0-4234 GCA_045638325.1 Eubacteriales bacterium | reverse complement strand
TACAGTGTTATTTTAATGAAGAGCTTGTTATGGAATCTGTCTGTGATCCTGACGATACCAAGCTCGGAAGAAGATACAATCAGAACACTCCCGATTCCACAGTCGGTGCGTTCGAGTATCCTTTTGTGTTTATCAATTATGACAATATCCTGAATCTTGATAATTTTGAGGTGTGGTCGGGAGACTATGATTTCACCACTACTGCAGGAGATGTTAACGGCGACGGCAAAAGGAATCTTTCAGATGCGTCACAGCTTCTCAAGTATATAGCGAAATGGAAAAATGTTTCAGTTGATATAAATCAGCTGGATTTCAACAATGACGGAAATTCAAATGTTACGGACGTATCAATGCTTCTGAAATGCATTGCAGGCTGGAATGTGGTGCTGAACTGAACATCATCTTTGTGTAGTGTTGTTTTTATGTGAGGATACGGATCACTATGCAAGGCTCCCTCGCCTTGATGAACTATGCCATTTATGATAAAATACAACTGCATATGCTTGTTTGTTAAGAGGTGCACATGAAACAGATCGTACCCGATTATTATAAAAATTTCACCTGTATTGCGGACAGGTGTCGTCACAGCTGTTGTATCGGCTGGGAGATTGACATCGATTCGGATACTTACGATAAATACAAAAATATCCCCGGAGAGTTCGGAGACAGGCTTCGTGACGGGATATCTGAAGATGAGGTGCCATACTTCAGGCTCGGTGAGGGGGACAGATGCCCTTTTCTGAACGAGCGCGGACTTTGCGATATTATACTCACACTCGGTGAAGATGCCCTGTGCGGTATCTGCTCCGATCACCCCAGATTCCGCAATTTTTACGAGAGCCGCACTGAGATTGGACTTGGACTCACCTGTGAGGAGGCTGCAAGGCTCATTCTCGGACAAACAGAGCCAATGAAACTTGCGGTGACGGAGGATGACGGTATAGATCAGCAGAACAACGATGATGAATTGTTCTTCGCCGAGAGAGATCACGTAATAGAAGTACTGCAGGACAGAGAGCTTACCCTTGCCAAAAGATTTAATAAACTGGCAGAGGAGTACGGCATCTGTGACAGCGCATCATCCCCGGCGGAATGTGCGGAGTTTTACCGCAGTCTTGAAAGGCTCGATCCCCTGTGGGACGGATACCTCGACCGGCTCTCACAGTGCGACAGCTTCTCTGTGCCCGAAGGGAATGTGTGGGAAAATCTTGCGGTATACATAATCTACAGACATTCCGCCGATTATGGAGTTTCTGACAGTACGGCATTTGCGCTCCATACCGCAAAAATACTCTCCACCATTGCCACCGACGATTTCGACAAAACATGTGACATCTGCCGTATGTGGTCCTCGGAAATAGAGTATTCCGTGGAGAATACCGAGGCGATAATTGAAAATTTAAACGGATAATACAAGCAAAAAGGATAACAGATCTCTCTCTGTTATCCTTTTTAGTTTATTCATGTGTCTTCACAAGCTCTGTTGTAACTCTTGCGAGGCATCTGACAACACCCTCAGTTGCATCAAGAGGAGTCTCACCCTTCTGCAATTTCAGATGCACCGACGGTGTTTTACCGGGGACCATCCTCATCATTCCGCGTGGGTATTCCTTCTCCACGGTGAGCCATGCAACGGGGTCGATAAGCTCCGGAGTGAGCACCACCTCGCCACCGCGACCTCTTATCTGCACGATACCGCATGATGCCGCAAGAGCACGTACGACTGCGATACGGCAAAGATTCTCTGCCGCCTGAGGCATATCTCCGAACCGGTCGATAAGCTCGTCGGTAATATCGGAATAATCTGCATCCGTCTCGATACGGGCGATCTTTTTGTACATCTCCATACGAAGATGCGGTGCTGTGATATAAGACTTCGGGAGGTATGCATCTGCTTCGATATCTGCTGAGCATTCTCTCTTTTTCTCCACGGTCTGACCGTTTTCCTCAAGAACAGCTTCCTCAAGGAGCTTTATATACATATCGTATCCTACGGCATCAAGATGACCGTGCTGCTCTGCCCCCAGCATATTTCCCGCACCTCGTATCTCAAGGTCACGCATAGCGATCTTGAAGCCTGCTCCGAACTGGGCATACTCACGGATGGCACCAAGCCTCTTTTCAGCGATCTCGGTGAGAGTTCTTGTGGGGCTGTAGGTGAAGTATGCATATGCACGTCTTGCACTTCTTCCAACACGGCCTCTCAGCTGATGGAGCTGGGAGAGTCCGTAACGGTTGGCATCGTCGATTATGAGGGTGTTTGCATTTGGTACGTCAACACCTGTCTCTATTATTGTGGTGGACACGAGAATGTCGATCTCACCCCTGACAAGGTCTTCCCATATCTCCTCAAGCTCCTCACGTTCCATTTTGCCGTGGCCGACGGCAATACGTGCATCGGGAAGATCCTCACGGAGCTTTGCGGCAACGGTGTACACCGACTCCACTCTGTTGTGGAGATAGAATGCCTGACCGCCCCGGCGAAGCTCACGTCTCAGAGCCTCTGCGATAACGGCACGGTCATACTCCATAACGTAAGTCTGCACGGGGCTTCTCATGCCGGGAGCTTCCTCAAGGATGCTCATGTCAAGTATCTGCCCCATTGCCATATTGAGAGTTCGGGGGATAGGTGTTGCTGTAAGTGTCAGTACATCCACACCCGGACAGGCTTTTTTCAGCTTTTCCTTCTGAGCAACGCCGAAACGCTGCTCCTCATCAATGATGAGAAGTCCGAGATTCAGAAATTCCACATCCTTTGAGATCAGCCTGTGTGTACCGACGATTATATCCACCTCACCCCGTTTCAGTCTGCGGAGAGTCGCCGCCTGCTCTTTGGGAGTGCGGAATCTCGACACCATATCCACAGTAACGGGAAATCCTCTCATACGGCTGAGAATGGTCTGATAATGCTGGAATGCAAGGATGGTGGTAGGCACAAGGATCGCCACCTGATATCCGCTTCTCACCGCCTTGAATGCGGCACGGAGAGCGACCTCAGTCTTACCGTAGCCCACATCCCCACAGAGAAGTCTGTCCATGGGGTAATCCGCCTCCATGTCACGGGTGATCTCCTCAACGGCGGTGAGCTGACCGTCTGTTTCCTCATATATGAATGAATCTGCAAACTGACGGGACAGATCATCATCCTCGTCGTGACTGATTCCTTTGGTACGGCGTCGCCTTGCGTAAAGCTCGATAAGCTCCTTTGCCATGTCTTTTGCCGCCGCTTTTGCCTTGGTCTTAGCTCTGCCCCAGTCGGCGCCACCCATTTTGGACAGCTTGACGTTGCCGTCGTCGGAACCTGCGCCGATATATTTTGAGAGGAGCTCAAGCTGATCTACAGGGAGGAACAATTTATCTGTCCCTGCGTATTTTATGTGAATGTAGTCCCGGACCGTTCCTGCGGCTTCAAGAGTTTCGATGCCCATGAACTGACCGATTCCATACACCGTATGCACCACAAAATCACCCGGGGTGAGATCGGTGTACGACATGAGCCTCTCACGGGAGCTTGCCTTGACCTTCGACTGACGCCTCTTCGGCATCTGACGTCTGCCGGACACGGCGGAATAATCAAGTACCGCAGTTCTTGCAAACTGAAGCTCAAATCCGCCTTCGGTGGAGAAAGGCATAAGAAGTATGGGGCTTTTGCCCGCAGGGGACTTGAGAAATGCCTTTGTATCGGTGGTGACGGTATAGCCCTCATCGGTGAGACTTTTGCCGAGAGTCGTGCTTTCGTCATCACCCGAGGTGAGTATTATCACCTTGTCTTTTCGCGCGAGGTATACGGTAAGTTCCTCTGTCAGTCTTGAAAAATCACCGCCAAAGGCTGTGATGTGTCTTGTGGAAAAGCCGAACTCTCCGCCTCTCACCACGTGCACACCTTTGCCGAATGCATCTACGGACACTGACACCTTTTTCGATATCTCGGAGAGGAGTGCCCCCCATTCAAGCATATAAGGAGTACCGCCTCTGGGAAGTGACAGCTCTCCTGCCTCTGCCATGGTGGTGATGCTCTGCATAACAAGACTCACTGCCGCATCAGCACGCTCCGCAAGTCTCAGAGTCTCGAACATGATAACACCGCCGTCGGTGTAATCAAAAATGGTGGCGTATTCCGTAACCACACGGGGAATATATTTATCAATAAAAGGTACATCGCCTGTCTGAAGTGATGCGATCTCCCGCCTGAGAATCTCCTCAGCGGGAGTACCAACTGCCGCTTTTATCTGCT
>JAZUBE010000028.1:0-4365 GCA_045638325.1 Eubacteriales bacterium | reverse complement strand
AGCTGCAGAAATAAAAATTAATTCTGTAATTCCTTACGATCTTTACGTAATGTGTACCGAGATATATGATATCCTTGATACTGTAGATCTGTATAGTCCTCTTTATCCAACAGTAAGCTTCATTAAAAAGAAGCTCACTCGTATCATCCCCTATGCAATTCTTGAAACCGATGTTCCTGCAGATTCACTCCTGCACGAATTTATCGACTGACTGATATACGGAGTTATATTGTGAAAATTCTTATAAAAAATGCTGTTTGCCCCGAACTTTCGGGGCAAAGCAATATCAAAAATGTAATTATCGAAAACGATAAGGTAACTTTTGTGGGAGAGTATATTCCAGAAAATAATGCTCATTTTGACAGAACCATCGACGGTACCGGTTCTATCCTTATGCCCGGTTTTGTTAATGCACACTGTCATACTCCTATGACCCTCCTCAGAGGACTCGGGAGCGATTGTCCTCTCGATGTGTGGCTGAACGATCATATTTTCCCCACAGAGGATAAGCTCAATGGAGATCTTGCACACATCGGGACAATGAGCGCCATTGCTGAAATGATCCGCGGTGGTGTCACTTCTTTTTCCGATATGTATTTCTTCTGTGACCGTATCGCCGATGCAGTTATTGAATCCGGTATAAAAGCTAACATTTCACGCTCTGTGGTATCCTTCGATGAAACCGAAGATCCGGCATCGAATTTCCGCGTTGCTGAAACCCTCTCACTTTTCAACGATTATAACAACGCCGGTGACGGCAGAGTAAAGGTTGATTTTTCTCTACACGCTGAATATACAAATACTGAATCAATGTGCCGTTATCTTGCAGAGCTTGCAAAAGATCACGGTGCACGTATGCATATCCATCTCTCAGAAACAGAAAAAGAGCATAATGAGTGTATCGGAAGACGTGGTATGACCCCTACCGCATTTTTTGAGAAATGCGGAGTATTTGACGTTCCCGTAACTGCAGCTCACTGCGTATGGCTCGACAAGAATGATATGGAGATCATGGCAGCAATGGGCGCAACTGCCGTTCATAACCCCAGAAGTAATCTCAAACTCGGAAGCGGTGTTATGAATTTTGAAGAACTCTCAAAAACCGGTGTTAACATTGCTCTCGGAACTGACGGTTCAGCTTCAAACAACAAGCAGGATCTTCTCGCAGAAATGCAGCTCGCAGCAATCCTTCACAAAGGTATCCTTCGCAACGCATCTGCCGTACGCGCCGCAGATGCTATCAGAGCTGCTACCGCAGGCGGAGCTGTATCTCAGGGCAGAGAAGGCTTTGCCGAAATAAAAGAAGGGATGCCTGCTGATCTTGTGCTCATCTCATGTGATCGCCCCGGTGTCTCAATATGTGAAGATGCCGTAAGCACCCTCGCATATGCCACTGACAGAAGCGATGTGGTAATGACAATGGTGGACGGGCGTATTCTTTTCGATCACGGCGAATATACTACTATAGATATTGCTCGGGTAGAGTACGAATATGCCGCAGCAAGAAAAAAGTTGATGTGCTGAAAGGATCATTTACCATATGAAGAATAACACAGGTAAGACTGTGAAAAATTCTACAAAGTTATTCTTTTCCGGTGTCGCCATACTTACAATAGCCAACCTTATCGTCAAGGTTATTGGTCTTCTTTTCAAGATACCGATGAACAATATCCTTGGTGGAGAGGGTTTTGGCTATTATAATACCGCATACCAGATTTATACGGTATTCTTTATGTTTTCCACCTCCGGTCTTCCTGTTGCTGTTTCTATTCTCATTTCGGAATCAAGAACAAAAGGTGAGCTGAGGCAGATCAAAAAGATATTCCGTACAACTGTCACTTTGTTTCTGATTATCGGATTTGTCGGCATGACCGCTATGATCTTTTTCAAAGATGCTTTTGCGGATATCCTTGGTTCAGGACCTGCGAGCATATGTATACTGGCCATCGCTCCGACGCTGTTTTTCATCTGTGTGTCAAGTACACTCAGAGGATATTTCCAAGGATTTCAGCACATGGTGCCGACTGCTGTTTCTCAACTAATTGAGGCTCTTTGTAAGCTCATTCTCGGTGTCATTTTCGCGCTTTATGCCATTGACTGCGGATATTCAATTAACGTCGTCGCCGCATACGGTGCAATAGGCCTTTCTATCGGTGCCGCACTCAGCATGATATATCTCTGTATCACGAAGTTTTTCTTTAAAGAAGACAGATACACCGAAGAATTTACAAACATGCACGGAATTTCCGACATCGTATCTCCGACAAAGGATATACTTAAAAAAGTAGTTTCTCTCTCGTTGCCTATAACTCTCAGTGCAACGGTAATGTCCCTCACAAATCTGATCGATACTTTTATTGTCCAGAATCTTCTGCAGGGAAACGGTCTTACTCAGATCGAGGCCACAACTCTTTTCGGCAATTATACAGGTCTTGCAGTACCGATGTTTAATCTCCCTCCCGTTCTGATCTATCCTATATCAGCAGCGATTGTACCGCTTTTATCTGTAGCTAAAGCAAATAAAGATACCACACGTACCAGCACAATAATGGAATCCGCTCTGAAGGTTGCCGTGCTTATAGGCATCCCATGCGGATTCGGTATGTCAGTTCTTGCGGAGCCTATCCTTCAGATGTTCTACGGCGGAGGCGAAGCATCAGCTATTATAAATGCAACTCCTCTTCTGAGAGTTCTTGCTCCGTCTACAATCTTTGTGTGTATCCTTTCAGTTACAAACGCGATCCTTCAATCCTGCGGTAAAGAACGCCTACCGCTTATATCTATGCTGGCAGGTGCCGCCGTAAAGCTTGTAACCAACTATATTCTTATAAGACATATAGGTATGATAGCTACACCCATCAGTACATTTCTTTGCTATCTTACCGTAACTTGTATAAATTTCGCTTTTATTGCAAAATATGCTGATATCATACCAAATATAAAGCGTGTGTTCCTTAAACCCTTTATCTGCGGTATTTTATGTGCAGCTTCTGCCATAGGCAGTTATATGCTGTATTTTGGATTTATGTCAGCTACTCTCGCAACAGTCAGTGCTATAATCACCGCAGGCGGCATATACGTAATACTCCTTTTCCTTATAAAAGCAATTACTGCCGACGATATAATGCTTCTGCCTAAGGGCGAAAAAATACATTCTGCACTTGCCAAAATTAACCTTATCAAATAGAAAATAACGGAGATTCAAAATGAAAGCCCCGGAAGAAATTCTGAAACAAAAAAACTACGACATTACTACCCTCCGAGATATAATGTCGCTTCTTCGCTCGGATAGCGGATGCCCCTGGGACAGGGAACAGACTCATTCTTCAATAAGGCGAGATTTCATTGAGGAAACATATGAAGCTGTTGATGCAATTGATCAAAACAACACCTTGCTTCTGCGCGAAGAACTCGGTGATGTGCTTCTTCAGGTGATCTTCCATTCACAGATCGCAGAAGAGAGTGGAGAATTCACGTTTGATAACGTTGTACACGACATATGCGCAAAACTCATATACAGACATCCCCATGTGTTTGGTAACACCGATGCCGAAACCTCTGAGGAAGTTCTTAAAAATTGGGAACTGCTAAAAAAAGAAGAAAAGAAGGAAGAACGTAAGACTGTCTCTGATGATCTTCGTGCTGTTCCGAAAGCTTTACCGTCCCTTATGCGAGCACAGAAAATAGGAAAAAAGGCAGGAAAAGTCGGTTTTGATTTCAGAGACGCAGCAGAAGCAATGGACAAAGTTTTTGAGGAAGCATACGAGGTGAAGGATGAATTATCTTCTTCCCACGACAGGATCTCTGAGGAGATCGGCGACCTGCTTCTAGCCGTAACAAACGTAGCAAGATTTACCGGTGTAGACTGCGAAGTTGCTCTCAATAATGCTTGTGAAAAATTCACAGACCGTTTTGAAGGAGTAGAAAATGCAGTAAGAAACGCAGGTAAAGATATCAAACATATGACGGATGATGAGCTTTTATCGCTTTGGAATGATGAAAAAGTGAAAAAAACGCTCAAAAAAAACGATAAAAAGCAATAAATCTACTAAAAAGCTCTTGCAATAATTAAAATGTAGTGATATAATATCACCAAGTAAGCGCCTCTCCCGCGCGGAAGAGTGCAGCAATGAAAAAGTGGAAGGATTTAGAACTATGAACAAATCACAGCTTATCGACGTTGTCTCCAAGGATACCGGACTTAAGAGAAAGGATGCTGAGGCAGCTGTTAACAGCGTATTCTCCGCAATCGAGTCTGCGCTCGTTGACGGTGAGAAGGTTCAGCTCATTGGCTTCGGTTCCTTTAGCGTAAAGGAAAGAGGCGAGCGTACCGGACGTAACCCCGCTACCGGTGCTACCATTAAT
>JAZUBE010000027.1:0-2956 GCA_045638325.1 Eubacteriales bacterium | reverse complement strand
TAAGACCGCTTGGCCTCCGACTTGCCATGTACGGATATCCACGTTTCCCGTAACGGGGAGCCCGTATTTTCTTTGATATTCTTCGACCGCAAGCCTTGTGGACGGCCCGAAATTCCCATCAATACTAACAGCCGGAATATCGGGCTCAAAGGCTGAGATGAATGCGAGAAAATATTGAAGGTTTCGCACATCGTTTCCCGAATCACCTTCGGACAGCTCTTTCTGGAACACATCGGTAACATCCTCCGTTGGAATACCTTCGGCGTTTACCTCCGAGAGGCGGCGTACCGCATTGTATATCCGTGCGATCTTGTACCATGTAGCCCTGCCAACAATACCGTCGGGAGTGAGATTGAATATCCGTTGAAACTGTCGTACTGCATCCTCAGTCTCCTCGTTGAATACACCGATTGGGGAAGTGATTCTCGGTATGGAGGGGTAATTCCTTGCGATCCTGTTAAGTCTCCGCTGGATAAATGCCACATCATTTCCCGAAATCCCGAGAGTCAGAGATACTCCGGGGAAACTCTCGGGCACATCTTCAACTTCATTATCAAATATTATATCAATATCCTCTCCGAAGTACTCCTGAAGTATTTCATAAGTGGTTCTGCCTTCCTCGGCAAGGGCAACACTGCCCCATTGGGAAAGACCGTTGCACGTGACTTCGATTCCGTCGCAGTATGCGGCAAAAAGCGGTTCCACATTTCCTCTGCGTGAGATATAATCGGTGAATATTTCATCCACTATCTGACTGATGTTCTCGAAAATGTCGCGTCCCGGGACAAATGACTGATCTATGGCGGTAGAGTTTGTAATATCAAAATCATACCCCTGACTGCGGTAGAATTCAGTGTAAATGCGGTTTAGAGTAAATGATATCTGAGCAAGAATATTTGCCCTCAGCGCACTTTCCGGCCATGTAGGATATATCTCACTTGAAGCCACATTCTTTATGTAGTCGGGAAAACTGACGGTTATATTCTGTGCAGGTGAGCTTGGTGCTCCGAGATGTACCGTTACATTTTCGGGTATTACGGGAAGATTCTGATTGTTCATGGTTCAAGCCTCCCGGAAGGGTCCTCCGTCGGTGCGGGTGCTCCCGGCATTTCCGATAGGGGAATGAGATTTATGGGCTGTATTGAAGTGATCCCGGGGAACAGGGGAACGGTACGTCCCTCGGTTGGATAAAAACCTTGTCTTGCGGCGAATACGTTGTATGTTGAGTAAGGTTTCGGATATTCGGGGGAAAACGATTCGGAAAGGGGTGGAGTAGGCAGTGTGATAGTTTCCGTGAGTCCGTCTTCATTTGTCATGAGAGTGTAGAGAAGTCTGCCTTCATCTCCGTTTGACGGATCTGTGTAAACATACACAGCGACGTCAGACAGAGGGATCGTATTTGATGCGGTCCCTACAGCGAATCGAAGAAAACCGAAGTTTCCTTGTGGTGGTGTAATATTTGTGTTCATAATACCTCCCTTGATACGTACTAAGGTCAGTATATGCACAGCACTTTCAAAATGATAGTCACCCTGTGATATATCTCACAGGGTGACATAGTTTTATTGGTTATTTCCGTTTGCTTTTTCCTTCATTTCGGCGATCATTGCTTTGTTTCTCTCATGCTCGTCATTGTTTCTGCCGAAATAGGTATTTGTTGCGTATGATACGAAATAGTAGTAATCCGTATTCTCGGGAGTGAGTGCGGCGTTTATTGAGCTCGCACTGGGATTTGCAATAGGGCCGGGAGGAAGTCCCTCATAAAGATACGTGTTGTAAGGTGTATCATAACGCATATGCTCACCCGTAACATCTGTGGGACGCTCACCCGTATCGTGATGTATTGCATAAAGTGCAGTAGCATCACTTTCAAGCTTCGGATAATATGCACTTGCAAGTCTGTTGTGGAAAACGGAAGATACAAGATGATAGTCCGCCGCTTTGCCTGCCTCTTTTTCGATCATTGATGCGATTATAACGATCTGGTCTGCAGTCATGCCCATAGTCTCAGCAGCCTCACGGTATTTCTTTCCGTAAATAACATTAAATCGTGAAAGGAGTTTGTTTATAACTGTCTTTTCCGAGGAATCATTGTAAAATTCATAAGTGTCGGGGAAAAGATATCCGTCAAGCCTGTAAATTCGTCCGGAATCTTTCCAGCCGGACTCATCAAGCTCATGAACGAACCAGTAATCGAAAGGATAATTGTTGATAACGTCAATGTATCCTTCCTTTGTTCCGATATTTGCTTCAACAAGAAGATCAATTATCTCATCGGTGGTATATCCTTCGGGGATAGTTACCCATGAAGTACCTTTTGCAACCTGGTCCTTGAAGGATGCAAGAAGATCCTCATAATCCAGATTACATGCTATACTGTAGGTACCGCTGTTGAATTTTCCGTCGTCTTCGTTGTGTTCTGCATACCATTCAAAAATACCGGGGTATTTTATTACACCGCTGTCTGAAAGAATGGATGCAATGTCACCTATATCGGCACCTTCCGGAATGGTAACACTTACGACTTCATCGGATTTGACAAAGGCGAACATATCATTTCCGACAAGAATTATAAACAAAGATGCTGTAACGGATACAATGAGTACTGCAACAATATAGACGATGGCTTTTACAATGCTGACTATAGTGTTTCCACTATTTTTGTCAGCATCCTCATCGCGTGATCTCCGCTTTTTTTTCGGCGTGGGAATGCTTTCATTGGATGAGGTGTTCATGATCTTTGTGTCAGAACTGCCTGCAGGAGCATTGTTCACCCGTTCAATAGAGGCGGTACTTACCTGTCTTGTGGATGAGAGATCAATTGCTTTGGCAGAGCTCGGCTGAGAAGCATTCTGTACGGGAGAAGTATCGGGTATTGCATTGGTTACAGGGATTGACACCTGCCTTGTATCGGATGAGGCATTTACCGCAGGATTTTGAACAGGCATCGGACGTG
>JAZUBE010000026.1:0-2675 GCA_045638325.1 Eubacteriales bacterium | reverse complement strand
AGAGGTCTCTCACCTGCGCAGATGATCTGAATACACTGAGCGGCAGAGTCTGCTCTCTGGTCGAACTGACCGGGAAGATACTCAGCGGCAAAAGTGTTTCCTGCAGCATCAAGCTCAAAAGAAACATTGTCAAGCTGAGGTTCGGAGAATACAGTCTTTACTGCATAATCGAAGAGATCCTTTTCAATATTTTCAACGTCATATCTGTTGATAAGACGAACACCGGTCACGGAGGTAATACCTACAAACTCACGAAGATCCTTAAGAAGCGCAGATGCTTCATTTGCAAGACCGGGCTTTTTTTCCACATATACTCTGTAAACCATGAATATCTCCTTTATTTGCCACAGGCAAGAGCACGCTTGCCAATATCACGACGGCAATATTTGTTATCGAATTTGATTTTATCTGCATCGGCGTAAGCTTTTTCAACAGCCTCAGCAAGGGTAGCGGCAGTAGCAGTAACTCCGAGTACACGACCGCCTGCGGTACGAAGCACGCCTGTATCATCGAGCTTTGCACCTGCAACGAATACGTTTGATTCCATTTCGGGAATGATCATTTCAAAACCGGTATCATACTTCTGAGGATATCCGTTTGATGCAAGTACGACACAGCAAGCAGCACCGTCAGAGAATTTTACATCTACATCAGCGAGAGTACCGTCTGCAACTGCCTGCATGATCTCAAAGAGGTCGGATTCAAGAAGGGGAAGAACTACCTGAGTTTCAGGATCACCGAAACGGCAGTTGTATTCGATCACCTTGGGACCTGCTTCGGTGATCATAAGACCGAAGTAAAGGCATCCGCGGAACTCACGTCCCTCAGACTTCATTGCCTCAATAGTGGGAATGAAGATCTCCTTCATACATCTGTCGGCAACGTCAGAGGTGTAATAGGGGTTGGGAGCGATAGTTCCCATACCGCCTGTGTTAAGTCCCTTGTCATCATCAAGGGCACGCTTGTGGTCCATTGATGATACCATGGGAACAAGTGTAGTACCATCGGTGAATGCGAGAACGGATACCTCGGGACCGGTGAGGAATTCCTCAATAACGATTCTGTTACCGGAAGCTCCGAAGACCTTGTCCTCCATGATGTCGTGAATTGCCTGAACAGCATCCTCACGCTTCTCGGCGATGATAACACCCTTACCGAGAGCAAGACCGTCAGCCTTTACTACAACGGGGATGGGGCAAGTCTTGACATATTCAAGCGCAGCCGCGGCATCCTCAAATACCTCATATGTTGCGGTGGGGATGTTGTACTTTTTCATCAGATTTTTGGAGAAGACCTTGCTTCCTTCGATCTCTGCAGCACATGCACGGGGACCGAAGCATTTTACACCGATCGCCTCAAGTCTGTCAACCGCACCGAGCACAAGGGGATCATCAGGAGCAACCACTGCAAAATCGATACCGTTCTCTTTTGCGAAATTACACATTCCGTCGAGATCCTTTGCACCGATATTCACGCACTCCGCATCAGCAGCGATTCCGCCATTTCCGGGAAGGGCATAGAGCTTTTCTATTTTGTCCGATTCACGGAGCTTTTTTATAATGGTATGTTCGCGACCGCCGCCGCCGATAACCATAACTTTCATGTTAAATTAGTCTGCCTTTCGTGAAATTTTATTTATCCAAACAACCACAGATACCCGACGACCAAAACGGCACGTCGGGTTTTTCGACAATTTGTCTATCAGTGGTGGAACAGTCTCATTCCTGTGAATGCCATAGCAATACCGAAATTGTCACACTCTGCTATAACATTGTCGTCTCTTACAGATCCGCCGGGCTCAGCGATGTAAGATACACCGGACTTAGCCGCACGGATGATATTGTCACCGAAGGGGAAGAAAGCATCGCTTCCCACGGAAACACCGGTGATTTTAGAGAGATACTCTTTTTTCTCCTCACGGGTAAGCTCAGCAGGCTTCTCGGAGAAGAACTTCTGCCACTCACCGTCACGGAGTACATCATCGCAGTCATCGGAGATGTACACGTCAATGGTGTTATCTCTGTCGGGACGTCCTACAGTGTCAAGGAAGGGAAGAGCGAGTACCTTCGGATGCTGTCTGAGCTGCCAGATATCAGCCTTGTTTCCTGCAAGTCTTGTGCAGTGGATTCTTGACTGCTGACCTGCACCTACACCGATAGCCTGTCCGTCGTATGCAAAGCATACAGAGTTGGACTGAGTGTACTTCAGTGTGATAAGAGAGATAATAAGGTCGATCTTAGCGTCCTCAGGGATATTTTTGTTCTTGGTAACAACATTTTCAAGAAGACTTTCGTCGATCTTGAAGTTGTTGCGTCCCTGCTCGAATGTGATTCCGAAGACCTGCTTTACCTCAACAGGGTCGGGCACATAATTCGGGTCGATCTTAACGATGTTGTAGTTGCCCTTGCGCTTGGATTTAAGTATCTCAAGAGCTTCGGGAGTGTATCCGGGGGCAATGATTCCGTCGGATACCTCGCGTTTGATAATTGTAGCGGTAACAGCATCACACTCATCGCTGAGAGCGATCCAGTCGCCGAAAGAGGACATACGGTCAGTACCTCTTGCACGTGCATAAGCACAAGCGAGAGGAGAATCGTCAAGTCCTTCGATATCGTCTACGAAACAAGCCTTCTTAAGCTCGGGAGAGAGCTTCTTGCCGACAGCGGCAGAGGTAG
>JAZUBE010000025.1:0-1997 GCA_045638325.1 Eubacteriales bacterium | reverse complement strand
AGCGTTACAGGCGATAAGGCAGCGCAGAAATTTTAGGATGATTACCTTGATGAGCTGGTGCAGTTCCTTGCAGATACGGGAGTTCGCGGCATTACCTATATGCCTACGAGAAATACCCCCGCACAGCTTGACCGTATCCGTGCCCTTGCAGACAGTCACGGGCTTATGCAGGTCAGCGGCGAGGATATAAATTCCCCAAGACAAAGCTTCATCGTGAAAGCTATGGAAAACCCCAAGTTCGAAAATCTTATCGACTCAGCATGGGAGCTGATACGCCACGAGAATAAGTGATTTTTTTGCCGGGGGAGAGGCTTTTTTGAAAAAAATCCCCTCCCCCCGCGTCCCCACCCCAAAAAACTTTCGAAAAAAAGATAAGGGAGAATACTATATCTCCATATCACTAAATCCGGGACGATGTGGTCATCGTCCCCTACGGAGGATCTGTGGTATACCGTTATCACAGTATACCTGTATCGTCGGTTTTAACGGAGTGAAAATATCGACTCCGCTCACTTTGTTCGCTTGGCGACACACTTGCAGTGGTCGCATTCAGACTAACCTTGTCAAATAAAAATCCGCAATGAAGCGTATGCTTCATTGCACACTAATAATTACAGTAACCTATATCACTGTAATAGATTGAAGTTCTTTTGCTTCTTTTCTTTCAAGAAAAGAAGAGAAAACCGTTCCCAAAAAGGAGTACATCAATTCATGAAAACAAAAGCACTCAGAATACACGGAAAAATGGACCTCAGACTTGAGGATGTAGAGCTGCCCGAGATCGGGCCTGACGGAGTGAGAGTAAAGGTAATCTCCGACTCCATCTGCATGAGCACATATAAGGCTGCCATTGAAGGCGGCGAGCATAAACGCGTACCCGATGATGTTGAGAACAACCCCACTATCGTCGGTCACGAGTTCTGCGGAACTATCGTTGAGGTAGGCGAGAACTGGAAGCATAAGTTCAAGGAGGGTGACGGCTTCTCCATACAGCCTGCGCACTTCTACAAAGGCTCACTTATGGCTCCGGGATATTCCTACAACTACGCAGGCGGAGAGACACAGTACGCAAATATTCCCATCGAGACTCTCCTTGCGGATTGTCTGCTCCCCTATGATTCCGATACCTACTTCTACGGCTCCCTTGCAGAGCCTATGAGCTGTATCATCGGAACATTCCACGCAATGTATCACACTACCGCAGGATGCTATGAGCATAAGATGGGCATTGTCGAGGGCGGTAAGATGGCACTTCTCGCATCTGTAGGTCCCATGGGACTGGGTGCGATCGACTACGCAATCCACTGTGACCGCCGTCCGTCACTTCTCGTTGTGACCGATATCGACGACGCTCGTCTTGAGCGTGCCGCATCTATCTACACTGTTGAGGAAGCAGCAAAGCACGGCGTTGAGCTTCACTATGTGAATACCGGCAAGGTGGACGATCCCGTAAAGGTGCTTCGTGATCTTACAGGTGATACAGGCTACGATGATGTTATCTGCTTCGCTCCCGTACGTGCGCTCGTTGAGCAGGGCGATGCTATCCTCGGATTTGACGGATGCCTCAACTTCTTCGCAGGTCCCACCGATCAGAAATTCAAGGCTGAGTTCAACTTCTTCAACGTACACTACGCATACACACACATAGTAGGTACAAGCGGCGGTAACACTAATGATATGCGTGAGGCTATCGAGATGATGAACAAGGGCCTTATCAATCCTGCCGCAATGGTAACTCACATCGGCGGTCTTGATGCGGCGGCTGAGACTACTCTCAACCTTCCGAAGATCCCCGGCGGTAAGAAGCTGATCTATAACCACATCAGCCTTCCCCTTACAGCTCTCGCAGATTTTGAGGAGCTTGGCAAGAGTGATCCCATGTTTGCAGAGCTTGACCGTATCGTCAAGGCAAATAACGGTCTCTGGTCAGGTGAGGCAGAGAAGTATCTCCTCGCAAACGCAAAGGCGATAGTTTAATTGGGACTCTGTCCCAAACC
>JAZUBE010000024.1:0-12729 GCA_045638325.1 Eubacteriales bacterium | reverse complement strand
ACTTTAAAATAGTATTTCGATGGAGCAACCTGCAAAGAATTATTTGAAAGTTTTGAGGGTTCAAAGGGAACTTTTTTAAAAGTTCCCTTTGCAGAGCACGAGACGGAGTCTCGTAATAAACAAAGGAGTAAAAATTATGTTTGCGATATACAAGCGTGAAATGCGTTCGTATTTCACCACATCTGCAGGATATGTGTTTGCCGCACTGTTCCTTGCCCTGTCCGGAATACTTTTCGGACTTTTCACAATGAAGTTTACCCAGACCACTGATGTGTCAACTTACTATAAGATGCTGATGTTTGCATACGTTATAGTTATACCTATGCTCACCATGAAGACCTTTGCCGAGGAGAGACGTACAAAGACGGAGCAGCTTCTTCTTACAGCTCCCGTAAGCCTTTTCTCCATCGTCTTTGCAAAGTTCCTTGCGGCATTCACCATGTTTATCGGAACTCTCGCGCTCACATGGATATATATGATCCCTCTCTGCATGTACGGTGAGCCTAATATGGGAAGAGTTTTCGGATGCATGATCGCCGTTGCTCTTGTGGGAATGTGTTTTATCGCTGTGGGAATCTTCGTGTCCGCCCTTACCGACAATCAGTTTACCGCAGTTATCGGTACCGTTGGTATCCTTGCGGCATTCCTCGGTGCGGCAATGCTCAATTCCGTTATTGATTTCTACCCTGTCCGTGTTCTTCTTTCATTCTTCTCCATTTATTCGAGATACAGCTATTTTACTTACGGACTTTTCGACTATGCGGCGGCATTTTACTACATTTCCGTTGCAGGAGTATTTCTGTTTCTTGCGGTACGCGTCTTTGAGAGACGTCGCTGGAGATAAAGCGGCGGGAGGTATATGAAAATGAAAAAGAGCTTCTTTAAATCAAAGAGATTCAAATACGGTGCGGTGGCTCATGCTATTACCGCTCTTACCGTTGTTCTTGTAATCGTTCTGAACGTGGTGTTCTCAAATCTTGCTTCAAGATTTCAGTGGTACACTGATATGACGGATTCCGACCTTTTCTCCCTTTCCGATGAGTTCAAGGAGATGCTGAAGGATACAAAAGAGGATGTGAAGATAATCTTCTGTGCCGATCCCGATGAGCTTATGGCGGATACTACCTATATGCAGTATATCTACAAAACTGCAGAGAATCTTGCTGCTGAGTATGACAATATCACCTTGGAGTGTCATGACGTTATAAAGGAGTACAACTTCTTTAAGAGATACGCCGACACTGCTGCATCCAACATCTACACTACTTCAATAATCATCGAAAGCGGAACGGAGTTCCGTCTTATGGCTCCCGAAGCATTCTTTATCTTCGATGATGAGGATTCCAGCCGTGCGTGGGCGTATAACGGTGAGAAGAAATTCGCCGCAGCCATTCTTCAGGTGACTGCCACCGAGATGCCCCTTGTGCTGTTCACCTCTGAGCATGGTGAGACTCTTGCAAATGATGCAACAGCCCTCGTGAATCTTTTCGTTGAAGCAGGCTTTGCCGTTGATACAATCAATCTTGCAAAAGAGGATATCCCCGAGGATTGCCGTATCGTGGTGATAAACAATCCCAGATACGACTTTATCGGAATGGAGGCTGAGATCGAGAGCGCAAACGAGATCTCAAAGCTTGATTCATTCCTTGACGGACTCGGTGCACTTATGGTATTTGAGGATCAGAGACATTCTTCAAGCCTTGTGAACCTCAACGAATTCCTTGAGGAGTGGGGAATCGGATTTGAGCACGGCACATACCTGAAGGATTATGAGCACTCTATGTCCATCGACGGTTCCACTATCGTTGCGGAGTACGAGACTGAAGGTATCGGCGCATCAATTTACATGGATATGTCGAATAATCTTGACACTATGCCCCGTACCCTTTCCAAGAATTCCATGCCTGTGAATATTCTCTGGGAGGAGGATGCTCTTGAGAGTGGTACAAAGCAGGTATTCTCAGTTCTTTCCTCTTACGATACAGCGGAACTGATAAAGGATGGCAAGACCGAGAGCACCGGCAGCCGTTCTCTCATGGCTATTGCAAGAGATAAGATAATCGTAAATAACGAAAACTCACTCAATGCGGATTATATCTATTCATATGTGTTCGCAAGCGGTACTCCTTCTTTTGTCGGTAATGATTATCTCACCTCAAATTCCTACGGAAATGCAGATATCATCTATGCGGCAATGCGTGCCGTGGGCAGAGAGAATCTTCTTGCAGATCTTAAGTACAAGGCATTTGATAATACCGAGCTTAACATTACTACCGCACAGTCAACAAGATGGATGATCGTGTTTGCAGCACTTCCTCCCGCAATTATCGGTATTGCAGGAGTTGCAGTACGTATCAAGAGAAAAAATACCTGATGTACAGGCGGAGATTTTCCAATGAATAAGAAAAATAAAGCTCTGGTTGTGGTACTTGCCCTTCTGATTGCTTCGGTGATAGCGCTTTTCATGCTTGTGGTCAAGCCTCTTATCGCTGAAGAAGTCGAACCTGAGGTAGTACCCGAGACACAGGAGGGAGAATCCCTCGGAGCTCTCGGAAAATACCAGATACACGACAAGCTTGACAGAAACCTTATATCAAAGATTCACATACACAATTCAGTTGATGATTATTCCTTCGTGCGTGACAAAAGCGGCAGATTTGTCATAGAGGGACTGGAGGATCTGCCTTATAATGAGAAATACTTCTCTGCCCTTCTGTCTGTTGTGGGAAATCCTCTTGCTCTTGTGAAGGTGGATTCCGATGACAGCGGATACGAGGAATACGGCATCAAGGATTCCGATGTGTATTGGGAGGTAACGACCACCGATGGTGAGGTGTACCGTATGACTGTGGGATACATGACTCACACAGGCGGCGGATACTACGTGGCATATGACGGCAGAAAGGCTGTGTATGTCCTCGGCGGAAATATTTCGCAGGCGCTCGGCCTTGAGGAAAAGGGCACTACTCTTGACCTGACTGTTCTGAAGCCTATAGAATTCTATGTGACTCCCGTAATCATTGCAGGAATCGATACGAACGATTTCTACACCATGGATAAGTTTACCGTGTTCCACGGTGAAGATATGTTCTTCTCAACAAAGATCGTGGATAAGGAAGAACAGGTGAATCCCGATGCTATCGTTGAGAATATCCTCACATACCCCGCACCTTATCAGATAAACAGTAATATATACTATCAGGTGCTTCAGCAGGTGGCAGCTCTCGGCGGAACCTCCGTTGCGAAGGCAGGTGCTACAGAGGAGGACTTTGCAAAATTCGGTCTTGATGAGCCCGGGTATATGATAGCATTCTATTATAAGGATATTCTTTACACTATTGTGGTAAGTGATAAAAATGAGGACGGCACATACTACGTCACCTCCACTTTCAATCCTACTGTGATAGTGACTGTGCCTGAGGATACCCTCTACTTCCTTGAGGAGGATCTTCTGTACTGGATATCACCGAATCCTTTCAATTATAATATTACTGCTATTGATAAAATATCCGTAAGCGGCAAGGATGCTGCATACGATTTCTATCTCCGTCACGGAGTGGATGAGAATAAGAAGGCTACACTTGTGGTGGAGGCGCAGAATCTTCTCACCGGTGAGAATAAGGTCATCACCGATCCCGATAAGGTGTGGGATTTCAGATCTTCCTACCGCACGATGCTTTATACTCAGATCGAGGAAGAGGTTCCGATGACGGCGGATCAGATGAAGGAGCTGACTTCGGATGAGTCAAAGCTCATTCTCACATTCGAATATACTCTCTCCTCCGGTACGAAGAGAACACTGCAGTTCTGGCAGTATTCTACAAGACGTACACTTCTCACCATTGACGGAGAGGGACAGTACTATGTATACCTTGACCGTGCAAACAAGATAATAAGTGACTTTACAAAGGTATGGAATGGTGAGACTGTAGACTCTCACGCAAAAGACTGATCGGAGACGAAGCTATTACCCCATAAAAGAGAGGTATGTCAGTTATGACAAAGCCAAGAAAAGTTCTGTCCGCAGCGGCGCTTGTGCTTGCGGCGGTGCTTGTATTCCTTTATGCACTGGAATATTATGATTTTACTTTTATAGACCGACCTGAGAAAAAACCGGTTACGGAGAGCGTTACGGAGACAGAGCCCGAAGTTACTGAGCCTCCAAAGACAGAGCCTCCCGTACAGACTCCTCCCCCTGTGACGACACCTCCCGTAACAACGGTGCCCGAGCCGGTTATTGATCCCGAAGCATTCCCCAGCGTTTCCGCTGCGGGAGCCGAAGGGTATTATAAGACGACTCTGCCCTACACCTCCGATATGATAATTGCAGAGCTGAGGGTGGCTCTTGAGGAGACAGATGCCTTCAGCCTCCGTACAACATCGTGGAACAAGCCTATTTACGATTACGAGCACACAAACGGACGTGCGGAGCTTCTGTGGGTGCCTGCTGAGGAGCAGATCCCTGCCCTTGAGGCATACATGGGATATATCTTTGCAGATACGGGCGACATAATCTATATCTACGATTCTTACGGAAGATATCTGAATACTTTCAATCCCTATTACTTTGAATTTGCGTATAAGCGTGACAGACACGGCAATCCCCTGATGCGTCAGGCATATAACTACAACGCATCAACAAAAGACGGTACCCAGACGGAGACATTCAAGGATTTTCATTATTATTATCTGGGAAATGACGGAGGTATCTATACCTCGGGTTATAATGATGCGGCGGAAAACCGGGGTGTTATGGCGGATTATCCCGCATACTTCGGTGTCTCCGATAATGGGCTCGGCCGTATATGTAAGTACAACCGTGTAGTTCAGAAGACTGTCAAGGGTAAGCTGAAATCATTTATGCGTACAAGATGGAACATCACATGGAACGGGCTGCCTATAAACGATGTGATCTACTATGCCTTGTTCCCCTATTCGTCGGGATATGCTTGTGTTACCGATGAAGAAGATATCATGTATTTCGTGAATGACCAGGGAAAGCGTACCTTTGAGACCAAGAAGGAATATGTTCTCTCGGGACGTTATGTTGTGGATCAGCTACTTCTTCCTCTTGATGAGACTACGGCTCTCGGATGTTATTATTATGAGTACGGGCTTGTTAAGGCACGCCGTCAGATCTACGATTATTATCAGCTTGAGGACTGGGATCTCATGTACATTATGTCTGATGATTACGTGATGCTTTACACCGACGGAAGTGAGTTCCCCGTTCCCACGGGATATTCGGTCAAGACTTACTCAAACGGAGTAATGCTCCTTGAGAAAAACGGTGTGTACGGTTATATGGACTATACCGGCGCATGGCTGAATTCCCCCGATTATGAAGATGCCGGACATTTTATGGAGGGACTTGCTCCCTGCAAGAAAGACGGCAAGTGGGGAATGATAGATACTGCGGGAAACACAGTGCTCCCGTTTGTGTATGACTACATTCAGCCCACATCCTCCGGTGTCATCATCGCCCATTCGGAGAACGGATGGAACACCTATATGAAAATGGCTAAATAATTTAACAAAAAAACTTGAAAAAGCTTGGCTTTTTCAAGTTTTTTATGTGTATTATCCGGGAAAATATCTGGTTTCACGAGCATGATCGTGTACGATTATTTCCTCGGTGTATTTTGAGTTACGCACAGCTTCTCTGATATCTCCGACGTCCTCGGCTCCGTTATAATCATAACACACCTGAGTTGTAGGATACCACATGATCGATGCCTTTATATGCCTGTATCCGATAAGGGGGAAGCTCTCAAAACCGTGGTGTGCCGCCTGACACATATCACTCTTCAGATAATCCCCATAGTAAATGAGCATTTTGTTTGCAACATGGTTAGTGGCATCTCCAAGGAAGATAGCGCTGTAATCATCCGTATATACTCTTGAAACCATACTGGAGCTGTTACCATCTATGAGATTTGCAAGACCTGATCCCCATCTGGAATCGGAGATGTAAAGCTCTTCGGGTGCAAAAAGTATCTCAAGTTTTACATTACAGAATCTCAGTGTCATTCCCGTATGAGCGTACAGTATCTTCGCACCGTCGAATTTTACGATGTCGTTCTTTACTTCGGTGAGGAGGTATGTGTCACCGTCCGTATCATCTTTGTGGGTGGGGCTGATGATCAGTCTCTCAAGAGTTACCTTATCGGCATATTTGTTGCTGAATTCACTGAAGCACTGATAGTGGTCGATGTGAGAATGAGTAATTACCCATGCGCGGATCACAATATTCTCCTCGCCGCCGTTAAGTGCTACGAGAGTATTCCACATCTCTTCGGCACGGTCAGTGTATCCGCCGTCATAAAGGATAAAGCTTCCGTCGGCAAGCTGTATGACGTATCCCATTCCATTGTAATCGGGAGACTGAATCTGAGTGACAGAAGTTTTATGTTCACCGGTAGTCACCTCGGGGGTTTTCGGGGGCATCGCCTCACCGCAATTGTTTGAGATTGCAACATTAAGCTCGCTTTCGCACTCTATCCAGTATATATGAGCCAGCTTTTTACCCTTGGTATACGTAGCAAAATGATTATCGTTCAGAACATTGTAGCTGTACAGCTCATATCCGTCTTCCTCATAGTATTTGCATACGCCGAGGAATGACTCTATAGGCTCTTCGAAATATGACTGCAGCCATACATTATTGCCGTTACTGTAATTATCATCATATCCGAGGTCATATCTGTCTATGGGCTCTACCCCTTCAAGGTCAAGCACATTTTCTTCGGGAAGAGGCTCAAGTCCTTCCCAATTCGCAATATGTTTCAGAAGCATTGACACATCGGTAATGTTCACCTTGCCGTCCTTCACAATGTCGGCAGCGGCAGTGTCTATTTCAACATTCTCCCATTTTGCGATACCCTTGAGCATAAGCGATGTATCGGTAAGGGTGATCTTTCCGTCACCGTTTACATCACCTGTTTTCCGGGATACAGCGACAGACATCATTGCCATCTGAAGCACTGTAATTATCGCGATCACGACAGCTATAACCGGATATACGAATTTTATTTTTTTCATGATATCTCCTTTTTGATTAAAGAATCATTAAACAATTTATATATTGTCATTATACACTATGCGATTTTCTTTTTCAACCGAATCATGGATTTTTTTCAGTAAAAGCATGCTCTGAAACACCTCAAAAATGAGATACCCCCGAAAGCACATGACTTTCGGGGGGGGGTAATATGACATTTTACAGAGCCTTTATGTCGGACTCAGTGACCAGGACGATTCCCTTAGAGGAGAGAACCTCTGCCGCATGGTCATTGTCGATCACACGGAGAACGACGTATGCGTTGCCCTTGTGAGTGGAGAGGAATGCGTACATATACTCAATGTTGATATGTCCCTCAGCCATAACGTGAATTACCTCGGAGAGTGCGCCGGGGTTGTCGTCGATTGCAACAGCGGTGACTTCGTTTACGCTTGCAACAAATCCGATCTTTGCAAGTGCTGCCTTTGCAGCCTCAGGATCATTTACGATAAGGCGGAGGATTCCGAAATCCTGTGTATCTGCAAGAGACATTGCACGGATGTCGATTCCTTCCTTTGCGAGAAGCTCGGTAACCTCAACGAGAGTACCGTGTCTGTTTTCAAGAAATACGGATAGCTGTCTGATTGCCATAGTGTTGTTCCTTTCTGTAGTAGTTGATGTTGTTTGCGGTTTAATGTAACTTTCTCTTGTCAATCACACGAACAGCCTTGCCCTGTGAACGCTCAATAGAGCCGGGGGACACAAGCTTTACGTCAACTGCAACGCCGAGAAGCGCCTTGATCTCATCCTCAAGAGCGTGTTCTGCTTTTGAGAGGTGGGAAACAGTATCGGAGAAGTTGTCGGGATTCATCTCAACATTTACAACAACTGTGTCAAGATTGTTCTTACGGTCGACTTCAATGAGGTAATTGGGGGTATAGCCCATTCTCAGAAGAACTGTCTCGATCTGGCTGGGGAATACGTTTACACCACGGATGATAAGCATATCATCGGTACGTCCCATAGGCTTTGACATTCTTACGAATGTGCGTCCGCAGGAGCATTTCTCTCTCGTAACAACACCGATATCCTTGGTGCGGTAACGGATGATGGGGAATGCTTCCTTGGTGATACAGGTGAATACGATCTCGCCCTGTGTGCCGTCGGGCACAGGCTCGAATGTGTCGGGATCAACGATCTCAATAATGAAGTGATCCTCGTTTACGTGCATACCCTTCTGCTCGGAGCACTCATACGCAACACCGGGACCCATGATCTCGGTAAGTCCGTATACGTCGTACGCCTTTATGCCAAGTCCCTTCTCGATCTGCTCACGCATTTCCTCGGTCCAGGGCTCTGCACCGAAGATTCCTGCCTTAAGGGAGAGCTCGTCGGGAGTAACTCCCTCTTTTGCAAGGCTCTCTGCAATGTACATTGCGTAAGAAGGAGTACAGCAAAGCACAGTAGAGCCGAAATCTTTCATAATAGTGATCTGTCGTGCGGTGTTACCCGATGATACGGGGATCGTTACAGCACCGAGTCTCTGAGCACCGCCGTGAAGGCCGAGACCGCCTGTGAAAAGTCCGTAGCCGTAAGATACATGAACCTTGTCTGCGGTGGTGGCGCCTACAGCGCAAAGCTGACGTGCGCAGATATCTCCCCAGATCTCAAGATCGTTTTGGGTGTAACCAACGACGATCTGTTTACCTGTGGTACCCGAGGATGCGTGAAGTCTTACAACGTCCTCCATGGGACATGCGAACATTCCGTAGGGGTATGTGTCACGAAGATCCTGCTTCGTGGTGAAGGGGAGCTTTGAGATATCGTCAACAGATTTTATATCGTCGGGTGAAACGCCCGCTTCGATCATTCTCTCGCGATACATGGGTACATTGTCCCATACACGGCGAACAGTGTTTACAAGTCTCTCACTCTGCCATGCACGGATCTGCTCGGGTGAGGCAGTTTCAATTTCTTTCTGCCAATATATTTCTGCCATTGGAGTGGTCTCCTTTATTTTTGGGGAATATGTTAAACTTGTTGCAATGAAGTTCGGTTGAAGAATCTTTAACCCGATGTATCCGTCACGGCTACAAGCAATAGCTTGCTGTACTGTTATTACGGTATACATACAAGGTTAGTTTCAACGGAGTGAGAAATCAACCTTTGACACACCTCATCCGTCACCTTGCGGCGACACCTTCCCCTCAAGGGGAAGGCTCAGGATACGCCCGATGTCCCATCAGGGATCATCGGGGATACGGTCGTGGGATTGCTTCATCACTCGGGTGAAGTTATGCCGATATATGCCCGTCGGGGCCTCCCGACCGTCCTGCCAGGAATGCAGCCTTGTTCAGATCAAGGAACTTTGCAGGAACGGTAGCCTCAACAGCGGCGATCCAGTCAGCCTCGGGAATGTCGAAGTGCTTGGAGAGAAGTCCCATGAGCACAACGTTCTCAGCCTTCTCGGAACCTGCAGCCTTTGCGGCAGCAGCGGCATCCATAGAGTCAACAGTAATACCCTTACTGCGGAGGGATGCGATAATATCGGCGGGATATTCAGCCGCACCGGTGATAACGGGCATGGGATCGATGCGCTTCTCGCCGGTCACGATTACGCCGCCCTCTTTCAGGTACTTCGCATATCTGAGAGCTTCAAGCTCCTCGAAAGAAACGATGTAGTCAGCCTCACCCTCCTCAATGATGGGAGAGTATACAGCGTCGCCATAGCGGACATAGGTCACAACGCTACCGCCACGCTGGCTCATTCCGTGAACCTCGGACACTTTTACGTCGTGTCCCGCATTTACGAAAAGATTACCGAGCAGACGGCTTGCCAGAAGACTTCCCTGACCGCCTACTCCAACTATCATAATACTTGTTGTTTTCATTGTAGTATTTCCCCTTTCCTTTTACTCTGTAATTGCATCAAAGGGGCAAAGTGATGCGCATACCTTGCATCCCGTGCAGAGTGAATCGTCGATCTTCGCCTTACCGTCTCTGAGACTGATTGCAGGGCAACCCAGCTTCATGCACATCTTGCAGCTCTTGCACTTATCGGTGTCAACGTGGAGAGGTGCACCCTTCTTCACATTCTTCAGAAGAATGCAGGGACGGCGGGAGATGATAACAGATGCCTCGGGAGCTGCGAGCTCCTCCTTCAGAGCATCCTCGCACTCCTTAATGTTATAAGGATCAACAACGCGGACTCTGTTCACACCAAGTGCACGGCAAAGTGCCTCAAGGTCGATCTTTGCCGCAGGATCACCCTTGATGGTGTAGCCTGTGGTGGGGTTCTGCTGGTGACCGGTCATGCCGGTGATGGAGTTATCAAGAATAATAACGGTGGCACCGGAATCGTTGTAAACGATATCTGCAAGTCCGGTGATTCCGGAGTGCATAAAGGTGGAGTCACCGATTACGCAAACGGTGTCACGTGCTCTCTCGGGATCAGCCTTTACAAAGCCGTGGAGTCCGGAGATGGACGCACCCATACAGAGGGTGGAGTCAAGTGCGGACAGGGGAGGCTGTGCACCGAGGGTGTAGCATCCGATGTCACCGAGGCACTTCAGCTTCAGCTTGGTCATTGCGTAGTACAGACCTCTGTGAGGACAGCCTGCACACATCTGGGGAGGTCTTGCGGGGGTATCGATCGCAGGAACGTCGGTAGCTGCGGGAACAGCTTCGCCAAGAACCTCTGCAACGATCTTCTGGGACAGCTCACCGATGGGTGAGAACAGGCTCTTGCCCTCGCACTCAATGCCCATGTTCTTTACATGGCTCTCGATGATGCCGTCAAGCTCCTCAACGATAACGAGACGGTCTACCTTTGCCGCAAAGTCACGGAAAGACTGCTCGGGCAGGGGGTTGACCATACCCAGCTTCATTACGGGAACGGTGTCACCGAATACCTCACGGACGTACTGATATGCAGTACCGGAGGTGATGATTCCCATATCGGTGCGGCTGCCGTCGAAAATTTTATTGAAAGCACAGTTCTCTGCAAGTGCGACAAGCTTACGGGTGCGCTCCTCAACGAAGGGATGACGCTTCTTTGCATTTGCGGGAACCATTACGTACTTGCCGGGGTTACGTGTGTACTCGCCTGCGTCGTGGACAGTCTTTTCGCCTACCTCAGCAAGACTGCGTGAGTGAGCGATACGGGTACACATACGGAGGATGACGGGGGTATCATACTCCTCGGAGAGGTCGAATGCCGCACGTGCAAACTCAAGTGCCTCTGCGGAATCCGCAGGCTCCAGCATGGGAACCTTTGCGCCGATGGCGTAGTGGCGGGAGTCCTGTTCATTCTGTGAGGAGTGCATTGCGGGATCATCTGCAACGCAGATGACAAGTCCGCCGCCGACACCGGTGTAGGACAGGGTGAAGAGGGGATCTGCCGCAACGTTCAGTCCAACGTGCTTCATTGCACAGGCGCTTCTGACACCACGGAGAGATGCACCAAACGCAACCTCCATTGCTACCTTCTCGTTGGGTGCCCACTCGGAGTAGGCATCATCATACTTGGAGAAGTATTCTGTAATCTCGGTAGAGGGAGTTCCGGGATAAGAGGATACCACTCCGCATCCTGCTTCCCAAAGTCCGCGGGCAACTGCTTCGTTGCCGAAAAGAAGTTTTTTCATTGTTTTATATATACCTTTCTTGGATTACTGTTTAGCCTTCCCCAGTGGGGGAAGGGGGACCGCTTGCGGTGGATGAGGTGTTTTTAGGTCGGGTTGGTATTTAATAATCAGAACAAGGACTCCTCATCCGTCAGGCTTCGCCTGCCACCTTCTCCCACAGGAGAAGGCTTTGTATGTGCTTTTTATTTTACACCTCTGATTACCATAATAATTGAAACATTAGTGTCCCAGTGTTTCTCGCCACGGTGATACTGCTCCATTCGAGTATCATATTTTGCATTGGCAAGACGTTTCATTTCTTCAACCTCTTCGACCGAGAAATGCTCCGGCATCGTATGCAAAACAGATTCAATTCCGTCGAGTGCGACGTATCTGTTAGCGTTGATCATATCAAGCGCTAATGACGATGGATATTTCGGATCATCCGGGGTCAGATCAATAGTGGCAAAACCTGTACTGACGTTTGAAAAACCATATTTCGTCATTGAGGCAGGCATTTCGGATTCGCTCATAGGGTATTTACACACCGAGAATCTGTCCATTGAGTCATCGTGCAGTTCTGCTTTTTTCCAAAACCGATTTTCATACTCGCTGTAAGCCATGTAGTCAGGTTGGATATTGATTCCTTTTCTTGAGGAAAGGACAAGACATATTCCACCCGGTTTTAATACTCTTAATTGCTCACCGTAGAATTTCGATGGCTCAATGTGCTCAGCTACGGTGTTGGAGATAGTTACATCAAAAGTATTATCCGCAAATGGTAGTGCTGTCGCATCACCTTCTGTGAAATACACACCCGGTTCGTGTTCTGTGGCAAATCTGATAAACTCGCTGTCACGATCCATTGCCGTTATTTCGGCGAGTGGGTACCACCTATGTAAAGCACCCGAGAGAGCACCCGGTCCGCAGCCTATTTCAAGAATCTTCAGTTTTTTATCTGCGCTTAGGTCAAAAAGCCGTCGGTATTGCTCCGAAAACAGGTCATCAAAACGAAGTTTTCTGGAATAGTATAGAGTATTTATACCCTGTACGTATTTTGACCAGATAACGTTCATTGTTCCACGCCCAAGTCGGAGGCCAAGCGGT
>JAZUBE010000023.1:0-6813 GCA_045638325.1 Eubacteriales bacterium | reverse complement strand
CAAGCAGTCCATAATATGCAAGGAACTTACCGGAGAACAGAATACCCTGACCGCCGAAACCTGCAAAAAGAATCTTTGTGGTAGCCATCTTATTTTGCCTCCTCTGCATATTTATCTTTATAAACGCCGAGAGGATAGTATGGGATCATCTTTTCATCCACAAACTTCAGTGCATCGGCGGGGGAGAGTCCCCAGTTGGTAGGACAGGTGGAAACGACTTCGACAAGAGAGAAGCCCTTGCCTTCAACCTGATTTTTGAAAGCCTTGAGGATAGCCTTCTTTGCGTTCTTGATATTCTTTACGTTATTTACGGCAACACGCTCGATGTAGGAAGCACCGTCGATCTGAGAGAGCATCTCACAAACCTTAACGGGGAAACCGACAGTATCGGTATCACGACCGTAAGGAGAAGTCTGAGTTACCTGGCCGGGCATGGTGGTAGGAGCCATCTGACCGCCGGTCATACCGTAAATTGCGTTGTTTACGAAAATAACGGTGATGTTTTCATTTCTTGCAGCGGAGTGAACGGTCTCAGCGGTACCGATAGCAGCGAGGTCTCCGTCACCCTGATATGTAAATACGATATTCTCGGGATCGGCACGCTTAACACCGGTAGCAACTGCGGGAGCACGTCCGTGAGCAGCCTGAACCATATCAAAATTAAAGTAGTTATAAGCCATAACGGAGCATCCTACGGGAGCGATACCGATGGTACGTCCTTCGATGCCGAGCTCATCAACAACCT
Organism: Eubacteriales bacterium; assembly: GCA_045638325.1. Lineage (GTDB taxonomy): Bacteria > Bacillota > Clostridia > Oscillospirales > CAG-272 > UMGS1312. The sequence continues at coordinate 6,068 of JAZUBE010000023.1, read as the reverse complement.
CAGCAACGAGTCTGTGAATGATACCGTGAGTACAGCCCGGACAGTAGTGCAGAGGCGCATCTGTCAGAGCGTGGGGTTTTTCGAATACGATAGCCATTAGTTGCCACCTCCTGTTTTGCTTGTTTCTCTGATGGAGTTAAGGATATCCTCAACAGAGGGGATCATACCGCCGACTCTGTTGCAGAGATATACGGGGCGCTTGCACTCGGATGCGAGCTTTACGTCCTCGATCATCTGACCCATTGACATTTCAACTGAAATAAATGCCTTTACCTTGTCAGCAGCAGCCTTAATGGGAGCTACAGGGAAGGGCCACAGGGTGATGGGGCGGATCATACCGACTTTGATGCCCTCGCTTCTTGCGGCATCGATTGCATTTTTAGCAACACGTGCGGATACACCGAAAGCAACGATACAGTATTCAGCATCATCCATGAGGTATTCCTCATACATAACCTCGTTCTTTTCGATCTCAGCATAACGCTCAAAGCGCTTGATATTCTCAACTTCAAGATCCTCAGGTTTGAGGAAGAGGGAGTTTACGATGTTGTGAGGACGCTCCATCTTTGTACCGGTAACAGCCCAGGGCTTGTCATAGCTCTTTACCTCACCGATATCAAGACTTGCAGGTTCCATCATCTGACCCATGGTACCGTCAGCAAGGAGCATAGTGGTCATGCGGTACTTGTCTGCGAGATCAAATCCCTTAACGGTGAGATCAACCATCTCCTGAACGGAGTTGGGCGCGAGAACGATCATACGGAAGTCACCGTGACCGCCTGCTCTTGTAGCGAGGAAGTAATCGGACTGAGAAGGCTGGATACCACCGAGTCCGGGACCACCTCTCTGAACGTTAACAACGAGTGCGGGAAGATCGCATCCTGCGAGGTAGGAAAGGCCCTCGCTCTTAAGAGCGATTCCGGGAGAAGATGAAGAGGTCATAACTCTCTTGCCGGCAGCAGCAACACCGATAACCATGTTGATAGCGGCGATCTCACTCTCTGCCTGAAGGAAAACGCCACCGATCTTGGGCATTTTCTTTGCCATGTAAGCGGCAACCTCTGTCTGAGGGGTAATGGGGTAACCGAAATAATGGTGACATCCGCAGAGAATAGCAGCTTCAGCCAGAGCTTCGTTACCTTTCATAAGTACTTTATCTGACATAATATGTAAACCTTACCTTTCTTTGGAGTCAATTATTTCTCGACAGTGATAACACAGTCGGGACACATGGTAGCGCAGAAAGCACAACCGATACAAGCGGACTCATTGGTGAGATTTGCGGGATGATATCCCTTAACATTGATCTTGTTCATATCAAGCTGAACGATCTTTTTGGGACAAGCCTCAACGCAAAGACCGCATCCTTTGCAGACATCTGCATTAAATATTGCCTTAGCCATTATAATTATTCCTTTCTTTGTGTAGGAAGTTTATACATTTTCAGTGCGGCTCCAGGTCTGAGCCACGATTATATCAATGGGGAATACGTGTGTTCCGCATACCTTGTCGGCAAGATCTCTTCTCACAGCTGTAAAAGCTACGGGAAGTCCTGAAAGCGTGGACAGCTTTTCTGCATACTTTGCAGAACCCATAATGTCCTCAACAGCCGTATCGGGTCCGAGATTCGGATTATCGACGATACCGGTGAAGGGAATACCTGCTGCACCTTCGATCTCCTTCATAGCGTCATAGGCATCCTCAGGAGTCCTTGTGAGAGGACGGAATTTATTGCACACAAAGTACATCTCATAATCCGTCTTTTTTATTGCCTCTGCATATCTGCCGAGAGCAAGAGCACCTCTGTCATCGCCACCCACATCAATTACCGAATGAAGGCCGGGATCATCGAGAATGCGGTATGCTTCGGCGGGCATAGCGGGAGCATCAAGATTAGTGCCCGCAAATTCCGATACGATAACCTCAACACCATGACGCTCCAGAAGAGCTGCAGCATCCTTGGTACGGAAGTAGGGATTAACGATATCAAGATCTGCAATAGCCACACGCTCAAAATTCTTTTTCATACTGAGAGCGCAGTTTACGGCAACATTTGTCTTACCGCTGCCGTAGTGACCTGCGAAAATCACGATCTTGCTATGGAACACAGTAATTTTATTCTCGTTCATCAGAGGATTACTGTCCAGCCGAGCTCATCCTCGACCTTACCCCACTGGATTCCGGTAACGTTGTCGTAGAGCTTCTGAGAGAGCTCACCGATTCCGCCGTTACCGATGGTCATAACAGTATCCTTATAACGGAGCTTACCAACAGGGGAGATAACAGCCGCAGTACCGGTACCCCATACTTCTTCAAGAGTGCCGTTATTCTGAGCCTCAAGAAGCTCATCAACGGAGATACGTCTCTCCTCAACGGGGAGTCCCCAGTGACGGCAGATAGCGAGTACGGAGTTTCTGGTAATACCGGGAAGAATGCTTCCGTTGAGCATGGGAGTAGTAACAACACCGTTTATCTTGAAGAAGATGTTCATTGCACCAACTTCCTCGATGTACTTTCTCTCAACACCGTCGAGCCAGAGTACCTGAGAATATCCGTCAGCGTGAGCCTTCTCCTGAGCTGCGAGAGATGCTGCATAGTTACCGCCGGTCTTAGCGTAACCGATACCACCCTTAACAGCACGAACGTAGTCGTCCTCGATCCAGATACCAACGGGGTTAAGACCACTTGCGTAGTAAGCACCGCTGGGAGAGAGAATGATGATGAACAGATAGTTCTTGGAGGGAGCAACGCCGAGGAACTCATCGGTTGCGATAACGAAGGGACGGATGTAAAGGGAAGTACCCTCATTTCTGGGGATCCAGTCAGCATCGACCTTAACAAGCTCACTTACAGCCTGAACGAAGTCATCCTCGGGGATCTGGGGTATGCAGAGACGCTCGTTTGAAGCGTTTGCTCTCTTAGCGTTCATGTCGGGGCGGAAAAGACGGATCTTTCCGTCGACACCGTAGTAAGCCTTCATTCCCTCGAACATTTCCTGACCGTAGTGGAATACCATTGCGGAAGGATCGAGAGAGATCTTACCGTAGGGAACTATTCTGGGATCATACCATCCTTTTCCCTCGGTATAATTCATAACAAACATGTGATCGGTAAACACCTTACCGAATCCGAGATTAGAAAAATCGGGCTTTTCCTTAGGGGTAGAAGTACGATTTATACTGATGTTAAGCATTTTTATGTATCCTTTCTTTGGTAAAATCAAGTTTACATTATAGTATATCACAAAATCTGAGCTTTTGCAACTTTTTATGAATTATTTTTTTACAAGATGGGAAAGTCCGTATTTTTCGATAGCGGCTTCACGCATTTTGTATTTCTGGATCTTTTTAGCGCCGTTCATCGGGAAGGATTTTACGAACTCAACATATTTGGGAACTTTGTGACGAGCCATGTTCGCAAGAACGAAAGCACGTACATCTTCCTCGTTCCATTCCTCACCGTCTTTGAGGATGATCGCGGCAAGGATCTCCTCACCATATCTCTCATCGGGCACACCGATGACCTGTACATCCTTAACCTTAGGACTGGTGAACAGGAATTCCTCGATCTCACGGGGATAGATGTTCTCACCACCACGGATTATCATATCTTTGAGACGACCGGTGATTTTGTAGTTACCCTCGGGAGTACGGCAAGCCAGATCTCCTGTATGGAGCCATCCGTCAGCATCGATAGCGGCAGCGGTAGCGGAAGGCATCTTGTAATAACCCTTCATTACGTTGTATCCACGTGCAACGAACTCACCAATCTCACCGTCGGGCTGATCAAGTCCGGTCTCGGGATCGATTATCTTACACTCGACTCCGGGAAGAGCGCATCCTACAGTTTCAACACGAACATCAAGAGAATCCTCAAAGCGTCCCATTGTACATCCGGGAGAAGCCTCTGTCTGACCGTAAACGCTTGTAATCTCGACCATTCCCATTTTTTTAGCAGCTTCTCGCATCAGATCCGCAGGACAGTTAGAACCTGCCATGATTCCCGTACGGATATGTGAGAAATCAGTCTTTGCAAAATCATCGTGACGGAGCATTGCGATGAACATGGTAGGAACACCGTTGAAGCATGTGATCTTTTCCAGGTCGATACAAGCAAGAGATGACTTAGGTGAGAAGTACGGCATGGGCATCATTGTAGCGCCGTGAGTCATGCAGGCGGTCATGGACAGAACCATTCCGAAGCAGTGGAACATAGGTACCTGGATCATCATGCGGTCAGCAGTTGACAGATCCATTCTGTCACCGATACATTTACCGTTGTTGACAACACTTCTGTGAGTGAGCATAACACCCTTTGGGAATCCGGTGGTACCGGAGGTGTACTGCATATTACATACGGAATCCTTGTCGACCATTGCGGCTCTGCGGTAAACCTCTTCAACCGGAACACGCACAGACATATCCATAGCTGCTTCCCATGTGAGACAGCCCTTCATTTTGAAGCCGACGGTAACGATGTTACGCAGGAAGGGGAATTTTCTGCAGTGCAGAGGCTTTCCTGCCTCGGCAACCTTCAGCTCGGGACAAAGCTCCTCTATGATACCCGAGTAATCGGAATCACGGTTACCCTCAACCATGATAAGTGTATGGGTGTCAGACTGGCGGAGCAGATATTCTGCTTCATGGATTTTATATTCAGTGTTTACTGTAACAAGCACAGCGCCGATCTTTGTAGTAGCCCAGAAAGAGATGTACCATGCAGGAACATTTGTAGCCCATACAGCAACATGGTCGCCTGCCTTTACACCCATTGCGATAAGTGAACGGGCGAATGTGTCAACATCATCGCGGAATTCCGAATAAGTTCTGGTATAATCAAGAGTTGTATATTTGAAGCAGAGCTGATCGGGGAAAGTCTCAGCCATGGTGTCGAGCACCTCGGAGAAGGTTTTCTTTATAAGCTCACCATGCTTCCAGATATATTTACCGGTACGGCTTCTGTTCTCAAGATAAACTCTTTCTTTATGTGACTTTGGGATAATACCGCGGACATAGTTGGAGAACTGAGGGAAAACAATATCGGGAATACCGAGCTCTCCGAAATCAGCGGGATTCACAAGGGCGGAGAGATAGCCGTCATAGCTTACTGAACGGAGAGCGGACATGATATCTTCCATAGGAAGCTCACCCTCTCCCACAAGTGCGGGAATAACATTTCCATCTTCGATGGTATAATCGGATACGTGAACATACTCAATATACGCACCGAGATTCTGGATAGTTCCTTCGGGAGTTTCACCGCCACATTTTGTAGCAGCAGGATTCCACAGTACAGCAAGATTGTCGTTTGCGAACACATTAAGAGTCTCGCAAAGGAATTTTGTGTCAGAAAAAACGCCTGTAGTCTCAACAAGAAGAGTTACATCTGCTGCAGTAGCAGAATCTATCACACGTCCGATATAATCAATTGTGCTTTCACGTGCAGTATCGGGCGTACAATCGCAGTTTCCGTTTAATCTGACATATCTGCATTTCATGCTTTTTGCAATATCGATGGCGCGAAGGATTTTCTCACATCCTGCATCAATGGAGCTACTGTCAAAAATATCGCAGCCTGCACCGATCATGGACACCTCAAGACCCTTTGCACCGAGGACTCTTACAGTTGCTTCGAGTCTCTCATAAGAGAATGGAGCACCTGCACCCGAAACAGCATCATTTGAAATATCGGATATCTCTATTCCCGAAAATTCCTGTTCGGCTGCAACGGAGGCGAACTCCTGAAAGCCCATCTCAAGCCAGCCGTAATTGGAAATTGATATTTTCATGAGAATCTGTCCTTTCTTTATCAGATACCGCGCTCTTCGTAAACGATCTTGTTAAGTGCGGAGATATATGCGGCAATACTTGCTCCGACGATATCGGTAGAGATACCGCGGCCGGAATAGAGTCTGCCCTGTGAACGAAGTTTCACGATAGCGTCACCTACAGCCTCACGTCCCTCGGTAACGGACTGGATCTGGAAATCGTCAAGCTCGAAGTGGTGTCCGATGATCTGTTCGATCGCAAGGAAAGCGGCATCTATGGGGCCGTCACCGACGCTTACAC
>JAZUBE010000022.1:0-7786 GCA_045638325.1 Eubacteriales bacterium | reverse complement strand
GACGCCGAAGTTGCCTCGCTACGCTCACCTCCTTGGCTTATCCTTTCTTGGGAATAAGGGGGGGAATCTACGTCCCTCAGCACTCCACTGTATACTCACTCACATTCTCAAAAGGTTCTCCGTCGATCTGCAGATCTGTGGGACGGTCAAATTTCACAGTGATATGACGACCTTTGTACATAGAAACTATCTTTTTGTATTTCACATGTTTTCCTTTAAGAAAACCGGGGAATTTGAATAGCGCCTTAAAACGGCTCGCATCGTGCATCCATAAAACAGTAACGTCCAGGTCACGCCTGTCCTGACCCGGTGCCGCCATAACACCACCGCCGAAGAATCTGCCCTTCATCGTCGGTACGAGCCACACTTTTTCGTATCTGTACTCTGTGCCGTCAACGATGATAGTCGCATTCACGGGTGAAAAATCCTTAAGAAATGCACGGATGGCAACCGAAACATAGCTTGTCTTTTTCCCCTTCGCCTTTGCTCTTGCAACCTCAGCACAGCAGTACCCATCAAGTCCGAGCCCAACGCCGTTTATGAATCTCTGTGTCCGACCGTTTACCGTTATCACGGGAAGATCTGTCAGGTACTCCTTTATCGAAAATGGTGCAGTACCTCCGTCACGGCCGAGATCCTTCAGAAAATCGTTGCCGCTTCCTGCGGCATAGTAAAGAATATCGCAAGGCACGGTGAGTCCGTCAATATCGTTTGCAAATCTGTTGAGAGTTCCGTCACCGCCGCAGACTATCACCTTGTCAGATTCATCGGTAGCGGCAAAAAAATCCACATACCCGTCAAGAGTCGTCATATCAATGAACTGCGGCTCCGCATCCGTCAGATGACGGCTGAGCTTTTCTCTGATGTCGCTTTTTTTCTTTCCCGCGTACGGATTGTACAGTACATAAATATCATTCACAGGAAGCACCTCTCAATGTCTTTATATCAGTTATATTTTAATCTATATTCCCCCATATGTCAAGAGTACATGAACATTGACAATTTCTCCGATAAGTGGTATACTTGAAAAAATAAATACGGAGGTTTTCCTATGAAAAAATTTCTTACCCTGTTTCTTACTCTCGCAGTGCTGGCAGGCACATTTTCGTTCCCCGTAGCAAATGCGGATGATATAGTAAACTTCCGCCTTGTTTGCGCTAAAATAGCTGAGGGTGATACCACCTTCACCGTTGATCTTGTTGCTCACCTTCCCGAGGATGGCGACGTAACTCAGGTTGGTGTTCTTGTAACTGTTCCCGAGGGGCTGAACCTTGTGGATTTCGAAAGGCAATATACCAAGGGTATGTTCACCCGTTCCGTGACTACCGATGCTAACCCCTACATGATTCTCTGGATTGCCGGTACCGCTTCTCTCCCCGAGGGTGATACCGTACTCTGCACTCTGACTTTTGAGGCAGACGAGGCTCTCGCTTACGGTGATAGTTATTATATCGATCTTGAAATGGATCCCTATAATCCGCCCGCTACCGTTGCAGGGTATTTGGTGGATGCTACATATTACGGTTGCAGTGTGGAAATTGCTCCTCCCCCTGTTGAGTTTTCTCTTGAAGCCAGTGAAATATCCCTTGGCGATACCACATTCACCGTTGATCTCGTTGCACATCTCCCCGAGGGTGGCGATGTGACAGTGTTTGCTGTTCTTGTAACTGTTCCCGAGGGGCTGAACCTTGTGCGTTTCCAAAAGGTTTACACCGATAAGGGTATGTTCACCTGTTCCGAGACTTACGATACCAACCCCTACACGATCATCTGGGTTGCCGGTACCGCTTCTCTCCCGGAGGGTGATACCGTAATGTGTACCCTGACTTTTGAGGCAGACGAGCCTTTTGCTACAGGTGACAGTTATTATATCGGTCTTGAAGCGAATCCCGATAATCCGCCCGCTACAGTTACATGTTATGCTGTAGATGCCGACTTTTATGGCTGCATCGCAGAGGTTATGGGACCAACCCTTAATTTTGCTCTTGAAACAGAAGGTGTAAAGAACGGCGAAACATCCTTCACCGTTGATCTCACCGTAACTCTGCCCGATAATGCGACAGGCTATGAGCTCGGCTCTTTCTGCCTCGAGATGAACTATGACAGCTCTGTGATGCACCTTGCAGATGCTCCCGAATGGAAGGTTACAGGCGGAAATCACGAGAATTCCAAAGAGCTTACCGATATGCCGTACAAACTCGTATGGCTCTCCATTGATGAGGAGGAGCAGTTCTCCGCAGGGAAGAACGTGATCGCCACCATGACCTTTGAGCTTGCAGAACCTGCTGTTCGCGGAAATGAGTACACGATCAGCCTTGCGGGAAATCCCAAGAATTTCGTGGTATCGATGGCGTCTGATGATGGTGTATACAGCGAATTCAAGTATGATCCCAATGATGTCACCTTTGAAAATGCAGTATTCAGCACGATAATCAATTACGGTGATGCAAACGAAGACGACCTAGTAAACGTTTTCGACGTTTCACTGATCCTCAGATACATCGTTGGCTGGACGGATCTCAACCTCGACGAGGTTGCCGCTGACGTAAATCTTGACGGAGATGTAACACTGCTTGACGCATCACGTATCCTCAAGTACATCGCTAAGTGGAGTGGAATCACACTCGGCACAAGATAAACGACAAAAAGTCATTGTGAAATTCACAATGACTGAGGTTGTCGAAAAACCTACGGTTTTTCCGACAGAAGGCTTTGCTTGCTCGCGCCTCGTGCCAATCCGCTTACGCTCCTGACACTCGCAAAGCCAATAGGAGTAGGCTTAGTCGCAAGCGCAGCGATCTTCTGTCGCCCACGGATTTTATTATATGCCAAAGTAGTTTTATCTTCCGATAAACTTTTTGACAGTCTGAAAGTCATTGTGAAATTCACAATGACTTTTTTCTTATCCCTGTTGCAGATCCTGTTTTAATATGGTACAATATTATTACAAGATTCGACAATAACGGAGATATATTTTGAAAAGAATAATTTGCCTTATTGCGGTAATGTTTCTGATAGTATTCACAGGCGGCTCAACCGCTACGGTGCAAAGCTCGGACGGGGACGGCTCTGCACCGCCTGTTGATACTACCGTATCCGAGACAGTCTCATCTCCGGCCGAGACCGTGACGGAGACGTTGACGGAAACTACCGAAATAACAGAAACCACAGAAATAGCAGAAACCACGGAGGATACCATGACCACTGAGACCACAACAGTTCCTGCAGATAATGAAACCGCTGCACCTCCCGTAACTGAACCTCCTGCAACTGTACCTCCCGTGACTGAACCGCCCGTAACTGAACCTGTACCGTCGGTTGATGAGGTGATCTCGTGGTACTTCGGGCCTCAGCTGCCCGTAAGCGATACGACAACCATCCCTCTCACCAAAAATCCGTCGATCGATCCTGCAAAGCCAATGATCGCGCTGACATTTGATGACGGGCCGAGCGTACATACGCAAAGACTTCTTGACATATTCAAGACCCATGGCGGTAAAGGCACTTTTTTTGTAGTCGGTAACTCTATCGGCGGAAAAGAGGCTACTCTTTCAAGAATGGCATCTGAGGGACATGAGCTCGGTATTCACAGCTGGTGGCACTCGGAGCTTCCACGGCTCACAGATGTTGCGATCGTTGATGAGATCCTCATGACGAGAGCGAAGATCTACTCCGCTACGGGAGTTGACACACGTATTGTCAGACCTCCATACGGAGCGATCGACGACAGAGTAAAAGCCATTGGAGCAAAGACCGGAGTATGTTTTATAAACTGGTCAGTTGATACTGTAGACTGGAAAACAAGGAATGCCGCTGCCGTGTACAATGAAGTAATAAACGGTGCAAGACACGGTGCTATCATCCTCTGCCACGATCTTCACGGATCTACCGTTGATGCAATGGAGACTGCGATCCCCAAACTCATCGCCGACGGATACCAGCTTGTTACCGTATCCGAGCTTTTGTCTTTCTCAAATGATCATCTTGTTCCCGGCGGACTTTATAACAGACAATAACATAAGAAAGATCCACCCGAGGGTGGATCTTTTTCATTTAGTTATAGTTGTTCATCCAGATAAAAGTTTCCTCTATCGCAGGGGTTATGCATATCTTCTCACCTTCGAAGATATCGGTTCCCGAAGGCTCTGCCACTCTGTCGCCCACAAGCTGAGGCTCGTGTCCGCCATAGGGAAATGTTCGAAGATACGCCACTGAGCCACATTCCCTCGCTCTCTCCACGAATCTCTTCGTAACAAAGTACGGTACCACGGGATCATCCTCACATTGCCAGAATTTCACGGGGACGGGATAAATCTCCGATTTTTTGCTTCTCGCAGGATTATACCCGGCGATCTTTCCTTCGTCATAGATATACTCACCCGACTCATCGGTGTCAAGTCTGTAGATCTTACCAAGAGCAAATTTCGGCAGACCGTCGCACCACGGGCGAAGGAATATCTGCTCATATGTATCAAGCACGGGACAGAATGCCGAGTGCGCTATTACGGGTATGCATCCGCTGAGCACGAGGTTTGCGCTGCTGATACCTCCCATTGATGCACCGTGAACGAACACTTCGGGTTTCAGGTTGAAATTATCCATACAGTAATGATATGCCTTAACATAACTTCTTACCGCAATCGGACTTCCTATATTGTTGCGGATATCTATACCGTATTTCTCAGCATACCCTGAGGGTAGGCCGTTCACATCCATAACAGCATACCCGTTAGCAACAAGATAATGGGTGAGCGCCTGATGCTCTATCTGCGAATCATCCGTGGAAACTGTTCCTCCTGCTCCGTGACAGCTTATGACCAGCCTTGTTTTTGCGCCTGTATCGCTATAGCTGTCCGGAAGTATGATGAATCCATTATCATCATAGTTCTCAACGAGATCCTGTACCGTATCGGTCACGGAATGGTCATCGGGTAAAAAACAGTTCACCGAAACCGAAAATCGATGTATCTGCATGGCTATCTCCTTATAGTAGTATTAAAAAGTCCCCTTGTGTACTCTTTCAAGCAACACAAGGGGGATTTTTAGTTTATGCGTTCACCTTACGAACGATAAGAGCGCATCCGATAGCTGCAACCATTGTTGCTACTACGATAAATGTCATGTCGCCTGTATTGGTGGAGGAACCGCCCTGAGGTGCACCGGTATTGGTATCAGCAACGGGAGGCTCAGTGATGATAACGGTCTCGGTAATCTTGTTACCGGAATCGTCGGTCATAGTATTACCTTCCTCGTCGGTAACCTCAACGATAGAGGTTGCAGTAGTAGTCTCACGGGTAGTTGTAGCCTCGGTAGCAGAGGTATCGGTAGCTGTAGTATCATCAGCTTCGAAGCTGGGGAAAAGGTAACCCGCATCAGCAATAGTGATATTACTGATCTGTATGAAATTACCGGTCTGCCAGAATATGAAGGGAGAGTTGATCTCATAAGCAATGAGCATATCGGGGTTTGCATAGTCGAAGATAAGCTCATTGTTGTAGAAGCAACGAATTCTGTCCTTATCCACGGACATTCCGAGAGTGAATTCGGTCTCAGTATCGATCTCTCTGTCTACAGGATCCATATAATGATCTTCCTCGGCAGTACTTTCAAGACCGCGTACAAGACGGAAGCAGCTTGCTTCAATATCGTACATAAATGTCATGTACACACGCTCTTCTTCACGGGCCATATACTTCAGGTTATCATTACAGTAAACGATACTTACAAGTCTTTTGTCTTCACTGAGCTCATCATCAGATGCTTTGAGGGTAACAGATGAGTCATAGGTAAGCCATGTGTACATGGTATTCTTGAAAATTCCGGCATCATCGCTCTCATAGTCGGACTGAAGAGCCTTAGCCTCAGCATATCCATAAAGAAGTCCTTCTTCAAGATAGAATGCACCGGCTCTGAACATTTTCACGAATTCTTCCAGGGATTCAAAGTTCATGTCAATGTGAACTCCGGCTGCAGAAGAGCTGATGCCGATCACAGACAAGAGCATGGCAAGCATAACAAACAGGGAAACAAGTTTTTTCATAAGTATACTCCTTGATATTTTTTATTTTACAGACACCTTACGAACGATAAGCGCACATCCGATTGCCGCAACCATTGTTGCAACTACGATGAAAGTCATATCACCGGTATTGGTAGAATTACCACCCTGCACTGCACCTGTATTGGTATCAGCTACGGGAGGCTCGGTGATAATAACAGTCTCAGTAATCTTGTTACCGGAATCGTCGGTCATAGTATTACCTGCCTCGTCGGTCTTCTCTACTACAGAGATTGCAGTAGTGGTCTCACGAGTAGTTGTAGCCTCGGTTGCAGTGGTATCGGTAGCTGTAGTACCGTCATTCACGGGCATGGGAGGATACAGATACTCCGCAGATGCAATCTTCACATCTGTGATCTGGATAAAGTTGCCTTCGTTCCAGTATACAAGGGGAGTAGGACTGGTATCTTCATCTTCAAGACCGATAAGATACTTATCCTCGGTATCAACGTAGTCAATAACGAGCTGATCGTTGATAAAGCCGCGGATTCTTCCTCTGGTTATTGAAAGACCGAAGGTGTACTCTTCATCATCTTCAATAGTGTATTCAACGGGACCTGCAAGTACAACGGGCTCACTTCCACCCTCAAGATCACCACAGGCAAGATTGAAGTACTGATTTTCGATATCATAGTTGAATACCATGTAGTTGGTACCGTCATATCTGCCATAGCTTTCGAGATTGATATTGCAGTACCACATACCAAAGCTTCTGGCACCATCAGAAAGATCATCATCGGCAAAAATCACATCGATACAAGTGTCATAGACATACCACTCGCTCTTGGACTGAAGACATTTCGCTTCACTGTAGCCGAAAAGAACATTATCTTCCACATAGAAAGCTCCTGCGTGGAAGTTTGCAGTAAAACGCTCCATATCGGAAAAATCGGCATCCACAACAACACCTACAGCAGCAGAAGAATTAACAACTGCAATACTGAAGATCATGGTGAGGATCAACATAAAAGATACTATTTTTTTCATTTTCAATCTCCTTAAAAAAATGGTATATATATAATAACATAATGTCAAAAAAAAATCAATATCAAATTCAAATTTTGTGAAGCTATAAAAATCTCCCCTTGACACTCTGTCAAAGGGAGATTACAGTTTTTAGTTATGCATTAACCTTACGAACGATAAGCGCACATCCGAGTGCTGCAACCATTGTTGCAACTACGATGAAAGTCATATCACCGGTATTGGTAGAATTGCCGCCCTGCACTGCACCTGTATTGGTATCAGCTACGGGAGCCTCGGTGATGACAACAGTCTCGGTTACCTTGTTACCGGACTCATCAGTTACAACGTTACCATCTTCGTCAACCTTATCTACTACAGAGATTGCAGTAGTAGTCTCACGGGTAGTTGTAGTCTCGGTAGTACCGTCTACAGCGGCAGTTTCATCAGATACGGGAGCCATAGGATAAAGGAACTCGGGGGTTGCGATCTTTATATCTATGTACTGAATAAAGTTACCGTCGTTCCAGAACAAATGCTTGGTAGGAACGGTATTTCCCTCATCATCAAGACCGATGAGATACTTGTCATCACTGTCAACATAATCGAAAATAAGCTTGTTATCGATAAAGCAACGGATACGGCCTCTGGTTACAGAAATACCAAAAAAATTGAACTCGGAACCGTCATCAAGGATTCCATCATAGGATATAGGTCCGGCGATAATATCTTCCTTGTCACAGCCAATTCCGCTACCAAGTCGGA
>JAZUBE010000021.1:0-3480 GCA_045638325.1 Eubacteriales bacterium | reverse complement strand
TGGAGGATCTGAGATGCAAGGAAAACTGATCGAAAGAGCATGCGCTCTTCTTGAATCCGGCGAGGTAGCAAGAGTTATCGGCTGGAAGAGAGGCGAGCTCGGATATGATACAACTCCTGCGGTGTTTGAGACTGCAGAAGAGCTGAAGAAGGATTTCGTATACGGAGATTTCTGCGGTGCGAATCTTTCCAAGTACCTCATTAAGAATATGAAGAATGAGGGAAAAAACCTCGTGTTCCTGAAGCTTTGTGATACATACAGCTTCAACCAGCTCCTTACCGAGCACAGAATCAAGAGAGAGAAGACATATGTCATCGCTGTTGGATGTGCAGGTATGGCTGATCCTGAGAGACTCCGCGGACTTGGTGTTACCGGTATTACCGCTATCGCATCCGAGGGTGACTCTTATAAAATCGATACTGTTTACGGAGAGAAGACAGTAGCGAAGAAAGATGCACTCTGCATCAAGTGTCTCTCCTGTAAGGGTGGCGAGCCCGTTGTATACGACGAGATCATCGGCGGTGAGCTGACTCCTCCTGCGGCATCCGACCGCTTTGAGCAGGTACGTGCTCTTGAGGCTATGACTCCCGATGAGAGATTCGACTTCTGGCGCGGTGAGCTTTCAAGATGTATCCGCTGTAACGCCTGCCGTAACGTTTGTCCCGCCTGCTCTTGCGAGAGTTGCGTATTTGATAACCCCAACTCAGGTATTGCACAGAAGGCTGCTGTTACCTCATTTGAGGAGAACAACTTCCACATTATCCGTGCATTCCACGTTGCAGGACGTTGTACCGACTGCGGTGAGTGCTCCAGAGTTTGTCCCGAGAATATTCCTCTCCACCTTCTGAACCGTAAGTTCATCGCTGATATCGACCACTTCTACGGTGAGTATCAGGCGGGTGAGAGCGAAGGTCAGAGAGCACCTCTCGTAAACTATACCGAAGATGATGCGGAGCCGTCCGCAATCTATGACAGATAAGAAAGGGGTAGAGAGAAATGAAATTTCTTAAAAAAGAAAATCTGAGCGCTCTGTTTGAAGCACTCTCTGCCGATTCTGCTCTGTACCTTCCTGCGAAGGACAAAAACGGCAAAACAAACTATGCAAAATACACTGCAGGTATGGAGTACAGTAGTGCTCTTAATACCGAACGCAGTGCAAAGGATTTCTTCTTCCCCCAGACCGAGGACCTTGTGGACTTCAGAATGGAGGGTAAGTCGATCGAGGTGATCGATATCCGAAAGCCCGCTGAGGATTACGTTATCTTTGGTGTGCGTGCCTGTGATATGGCAAGCTTCGATATCCTTGATTCCGTATACCTTTCAGAGCCCGTTGACTCCTTCTACGCTGAGAGAAGAAGTCACGCAACCATTATGACAATGCAGTGTGCGGCTCCCTCTGAGACCTGCTTCTGCCGTACATTCGGTATCGATCCTGCAGCTCCGGGGGGTGACGTTCAGTGTGCTATGACTGAGTCCGGACTTTACCTTGAAGCTCTCACCGGGAAAGGCGAGGCTCTTGTGGCAAAGATCGCATCTCTCCTTGAGGAGAATGACGGTGCTGAGGTAAAGGCTCAGGGTGAGAAGTGCCATGAGATCATGGATAAGCTTCCTCTCAAAAACCTCACCCCCGATTCCTTCGGCGGTGACACTATGATGGAGCACTTCCGCAGTGAGAAGTGGGTATCCCTCTCCGAGGCATGTCTCGGATGCGGTACCTGTACCTTCGTATGTCCCACATGCCAGTGCTATGACATCAAGGATTTTGATACCGGTCATGGTATAAAGAGATTCCGTACCTGGGATTCTTGTATGTATTCCGATTTTACAAAGATGGCTCACGGTAACTCCCGTAACAGCCAGCTTGAGAGATTCAGACAGCGCTTTATGCACAAGCTTGTTTACTATCCTGCAAACAACGACGGTAAGTTCGGTTGTGTAGGATGCGGAAGATGTCTCTCCAAGTGTCCTATCTCCATGAATATCGTTAAAGTAATGAAGGAATTGGAGGACTGATTATGAATTTTGATACACTTATTCCCGTAGTCGGCGTTGTTACCGACATAAGACAGGATACTCCCGATGTCAAGACTTTCCGTGTAGTAGGACTTGACGGAAAGAAGCCTTTCCTCCATATGCCCGGACAGTGTGCTATGCTCTCCATCCCCGGTGTGGGTGAGGCTATGTTCTCCATCACTTCATCTCCCACTAACACCGAGTTTATGGAGTTCTCCATTAAAAAATGCGGATGCCTGACAAACTGGCTCCATCTTATGGAAGTCGGTCAGCAGATCACCATCCGCGGCCCCTACGGTACCGCATTCCCTGTTGAGACAGACCTTAAGGGTAAGGATCTTCTCTTCGTTGCAGGTGGTATCGGACTTGCTCCTCTCCGCTCCGTTATCAACTATGTTCGTGATAACAGACAGAATTACGGTGATGTACAGATCGTGTACGGTTCCCGTTCAATGGATGATCTTGTAGATTACAAGGAGATCATCGACGAGTGGATGAAGGATGACGGAATTACTGTGAACCTCACAATCGACCGTGAACAGGATGGCTGGGACGGCCACGTCGGATTCGTTCCCAACTACGTGAAGGAGCTGAATCCCGATGTGAAGAAGACCGTTCTTGTGTGCGGTCCTCCCATCATGATCAAGTTTACTCTTGCAGGACTCAAAGAGCTCGGATTTACCGAGACTCAGGTGTTCACCACCATGGAGCTTCGTATGAAGTGTGGTGTGGGCAAGTGCGGACGTTGCAACATCGGTTCAAAGTACGTCTGCAAGGATGGTCCCGTGTTCCGTTACGACAAGCTTGCTGAATTACCGGATGAGTATTGATGTAATTGGTGAAAATGCTGCGCAATTTCACCAAGATGGCTCCGACCACTCGCGTGGCGTTCCGACGAGCGAAACGCCCGGAGCTGTAAGGTGTAGGTTCGGTCGCTTCTTTACAGAAGCTTCCGTCACCTACGGGATTTAATTTAATATCGGAAGGGTCTTCCGATAAAAAATGAAGGAGAATTACCTATGGAAAACATGGTCAATATATTTCTGATGGGCAAGAAGTACAGCGTACCCTCCAACCTCACCATCATGACTGCTATGGAGTATGCAGGATATGAGCTGAAGAGAGGCTGCGGATGCCGTAACGGTTTCTGCGGTGCTTGTGCTACCATCTACAGAATCAAAGGCGACACCGAGCTTCACGCTTGTCTCGCTTGTCAGACTAAGGTAGAGGAGAATATGTATATCGCAACTCTGCCTTTCTTCCCCCTCGTAAAGAAGGTTTACGATATCAATGAGGTTAAGCCTACTGAGCAGATCATGATGCAGCTTTACCCCGAGATCTACGCGTGTATCGGTTGTAACGCTTGTACCAAGGCTTGTACTCAGGGCCTTAACGTTATGCAGTATATTGCATACGCCCAACGCGGCGATTTTGAAAAGTGTGCAGAAGAGTCTTTTGACTGTGTTA
>JAZUBE010000020.1:0-3578 GCA_045638325.1 Eubacteriales bacterium | reverse complement strand
GTCAATCTTAACAGTAAGATTATCCTGGTAACCCTTTACGAAGTTGGGGAAGTAGATATAGTAGCTAACATCCATGTAATCATATGTCTTGGAAGCGATCTTCTTTCCATCGATAGAGATGGAGAACTCATAGATACCGGTATCAGCATCGTAATCATACTTGAAGGTGTAGTTGTGCCATGTATTCTTCTCAACCTTGTAGTCAACGAATACGTTGTCCTCACCGTACACACCGCCTGCCTGGCCGGATACAGAACCTACAACTGCCTGCTGACGGATGAAGTCGTAACCGATAAATCCGTTACCGCAGCTAGTGTTGTAGTTACCGTTGATGTGACCACCGATAAATGCAGAACCGGTTACCATAATGGGGTTACCATCTGCATCGACACCATCCTGCTTGGTCATAAGAGTCTCATCGGTACACCAGTCGTATGCATAGAAATCGAAGGAGTACTCGAAATCAAGACCTGCAGCGCTGTTATCGCTGGCAATGATACGGTTGGAATCAGTAAGCTGAGAGTAGCTCCAGATAGAACCTTCCTCGTAGCTTGAGTCGATCTTAAGAGCCATATCTCTGTGGATGTATACAAGATCATCAGCGGCAGCCTTACCGTGATTCTCAATCTTCCATCCTTCGCCGTATGCCTTATTGAACTCGATGAAATCAATTGATTTGTTTACGCCGGAAATGAATCCGTTAGCAACAACATAATTTCCGTTATCGAATGTTACGTAATCATAGATAATACCGGTCTTGTTTTCTGCGTCGTAATCAGGTCCGGAAACGATTACGTTATCAAGGAGAAGCTCACATGCGGGAGAAGAGAACAGGAAGAAGTGAGTATCCTTAATATCTTTACCGGTCACATCATAGGTGTTCTCGGGAAGCTCTGCAGTAACAGCGAGCTCACCGTCGATGTAGAGAGATACGGTGAAACCGTCGCGGTTCCACATCCACTGAGTCCACTCATAATTGTTGAGAGCCTTGTCGCTCTGTGCAAGGATCTCGCTACCGTTCTTGATTACGAACTTAGCAAGGCTATAGTCGTAACCAACGAAATATCTGTCACCACAACCACCCATGGTAGCACCGATAGCGGTATAACTCTTATCAAACTGGCTTATAGGCATAATGTCAGCGATAACAGTAACACCGTCATCCTGAACCATAAGCTCGGATTTACCAACTGCCATGTAACCGTTGTACAGACCATTACCACCCTTGGTATGCATATGGAGTGCAGTAGGAACAGTAGTTGTAGGAGCTACGAGAGTGTAGTAGTTCTTCATACAGCCCTGACGGTTACAGGTTCTCTGCTGAACACCTGTGTTATTGTCGTCAGCCTGAATAGGAGTGCTCTTAAGGAATCCGGGAAGATGTCCGAGAGGCTCAACGTAATCTCTCTGCTCGGACGCACCACAAGTACAGGTGTAGAGGTTGTATCCGGGAGTGAGACAGTGTGCGGTCTTGCTGTTTGCAACATCTGCAGTCCATGCATGAGTATGATTTGCAGCAAACTCACGGTCGTAAGTTACCTTGTCGGTACCGCCGTTAGCAGAATAGCATACAGGAGATGCTTCGGTCTGAGCACAGGTAAAGGGACCGAAAGAACCCTCATCAGCACCGGTATTAAGGCCTGCAAACTCAGTATCAGTGTAATAAGTAGAAGATGCTTTACCGGTAGCAAAGTCATAGTCTCCGGAGTGGATCTGAAGGTTATCTAAATAAACATCAGAATCGAGGAAGTGAACCCACCATCTGTCGTTATTAAGAGTCTCGTTTCTGTTCTCGAAAGTCCAGTTCCAATCATACTCAGCGGAATCGGGAAGAGGAATGGAGTCGTAGTCGAACTCGAGCATCATAACGCCGTCAAGATACATACGGAATGTCTTACCTGCGGTAGCGGTGATAGCAAACTCATGCCACTCATTAAGGGGCATATCGTATGCCATTCTTGCAAACTCCTTGTACTCGGAGGTAGTACTTCCACCGGGCATGTAGGTACGGTAAACCATGAACGCCTTGTTGTTGAAGTTATAACCAAAGTGGTAGTTGATATTACCGCCAAGGTCAGGTGTAACCTCAAAACCGGTCATATGTCCGTCACCGATAGCATAATCGGTAAACTTGAAGTCGAACATGAGGGCAACGTTAAAGTCACCGGTAGTTCTGTCTCTCTTCATAACATTCTGAGCGGGGTCAATGTTACTGGAGTAAATATAACTTCTCTCGAAGTAAGATGAACCGGCTGTGATACCGGCACCATCATAAAAGAGGGCAGCATTACCCTCGGCACTTGCAGGTACAACGATCATACTCGCAAGCATTACGATGGTCAGAAGGAAAGATAAAATCTTTTTCATTTCCATTCTCCTTTTAAAAAAATTTTTTTGAGACGATATGCACTATCGTCATTTGTACAAAGTTATTATAGCACACAATAGTTTCCAATTCAATAGTTTTAGTTATTTTTATCTTAAAATATTTTTCACTTTTACGTCAAATATGTGAAAAAAGCATATGCTGTTTACAAAGCTTAGCAGGAAATCTATATTTTTTAAGAACAAACCGTATAAAATGTTTGACAACATCTTCAATTTGTTATATAATACATTCGTTTATACAGACGAATCCCGGAGGTTATTCATATGGATCCCAGAGAAAGAAAATTTGATGACAGTAGTCTTACCGAAAGCAAGGTGGCATCCGAACTCATTTTCGACGGATGCATAATAAAAGTTTTCAAAGATACCGTTTCCCTCCCTAACGGAAATACCGCCACAAGAGAAGTCGTCCGCCACAACGGTGCGGCGTGCGTCGTTCCGATCACTGACGATAACGAGATCCTCACGGTACGTCAATATCGTTATGCTCTCGGGCGTGTAACTCTTGAGATCCCCGCCGGAAAGATCGATCCGGGTGAGTCTCCCGAAACATGTGCTGTACGTGAACTTGCCGAAGAAACCGGATTCACTGCAGGAAAACTGACTTATATCGGACCTCTTCACACCTCCGTTGGATTTTGCAACGAAGTCATCCATATGTATATTGCCACCGGGCTCGTACGGCATGAGCTCGCCCCCGATGAAGATGAATTCCTGACACTCAGCGCGATACCGATGGATAAACTTGAAGAAATGATCCTCTCAGGAGAGATCACCGATTCCAAAACAATGTCCGCCGTACTTAAAGCCTGTGCACTGCGCAGACGTGGCGAGATCTGATTTCGGCATTTGCCGAGAGGTTTATATGAAAAGCCGTATTTATGTCGACCATGCCGCCACAACATTTCTCTCCCCCGCAGCACTTGAAGCGATGATGCCTTATCTTACAGACAACTTCGGTAATCCCTCAAGCATCCATTCCTTCGGGGAAGATACCGCTGCAGCAATACGCACCGCTCGTTCGACAATCGCTGATATATTCTGCTGCGATCCCGACCATATAATTTTCACTTCGGGCGGAAGTGAAGCCGATAATCAGGCTATAAATTCTATTATCTCAAAAAAGCCAAACAGTACTTTTCTTATATCTGCCGCAGAACACCATGCGGTTCTCTTCTCCGCTTTTAATA
>JAZUBE010000019.1:0-5140 GCA_045638325.1 Eubacteriales bacterium | reverse complement strand
AACCTACGCTCATTACGGCAGGATAGATCTGGGTACCAACAGCACCGGGGTAAATCTTTGATACAACTGCGGTGATCTCACCGGGAACTGCCTTCAGTCCGTCAATGATGAACTTGAACAGTGCAGCAAATCCCATTCCTGCAAATACGGTAGACGCATTTGCACCGCCCTTTTCACCTGCAAGA
Organism: Eubacteriales bacterium; assembly: GCA_045638325.1. GTDB lineage: Bacteria > Bacillota > Clostridia > Oscillospirales > CAG-272 > UMGS1312. The sequence goes on along the minus strand of JAZUBE010000019.1, from coordinate 4,955 downwards.
AGAACCTCTGCACAAGCATGTCCTTCGGGATAAGGGAGTGTATTGTGCTCTTTTACGATAAGAGCATTACGGAGAGGGATCATGAAGAACACACCGAGAAGTCCGCCGATAAGAGCGATAAGTGTGATCTCAAGAATACCGGGCTTTTCCATAATTCCTTCCTTTGCCCAAAGGAAAAGTGCGGGAAGGGTGAAAATAGCACCTGCGGCAACAGATTCACCGGCAGAACCGATGGTCTGTACAAGGTTTGACTCCAGAATGGAGTTCTTTCGCATTATCACTCGGATAACACCCATGGAAATAACCGCCGCGGGGATAGATGCGGAAACGGTCATACCAACACGAAGTCCGAGGTAAGCATTTGCGGCACCGAATACTACTGCGAGAAGAATACCCATGATGATGGATGTTACCGTCAGCTCGGGTGTGATCTTCGATGCAGGAACATACGGCTGGAACTTTTTGTTTTCTTCCATTTTCGTAAATCCTCACTGAAATTTTTTAAGTATGCAAACACACACTAAATTTTATTATACCACATTTTTATATAATAGTCAAGTTTTTATACAAGTCACTGCGACAAATAAAGACATAACGATTTTTAAAAAATTTACCCCTTGACAAGAGAAGATTTAAGTGATAGAATAAATTTGCGGATTATGTCTGTATGAAACGGTGTACAAGAGAAGGATGCCTTGTGGTGTGAGCATCCCTGCACACGACTTGCGGGTACCGGCCGCCGTGGTAATTTAATAAAATTGAGTAAAACGCTCGGGTGGAACCGTGCGGACGTATGTCCTCACCCCAAGCACTTTTGTGGCTTGGTTGGTGAGGGGTTTTTATTTGAGGGAAAAGGTAATAGTGAAGAAGGAAGAGGTGTGGTAGCTTTTTGCATGGCAAAAAGCATTTTATTGAAATATGTCATACACGTTTTCTGCATCTCCTTTCCATTAAATCGCTGTAGAGATCCATCCGCCTTACCGTTATCCACAGCTTCCTATAAGGTTGATTTTAACGAAGTGAAAAATCAACATCTGCACTCACTTCCTCAACCCTTTTTCGCAATGCAATGTACATTGCATTGCATCCTAACAGTTTAAGCCATTCTATATGGCTACAACAGTATAAAGTTCTTTGCGCTACTTTCTTTCAAGAAAGTAGCATTATATAAAAAATAATTTACCCGAAATGGAGTACACAAATATGTTTGAGATCAGATTCACTTCAGGCGGCAGTGCAAAATTTGATGCACCCGCAACGATTTATGATGCAGCTGTAGCTGCACTGGGTCAGGTGTCCCGTGAGATCATTGCCGCACGTATCGGCGATGAGGTGTTCGACCTCACCCATCCGGTTGACAGCGATGCCGAGGTAACCCTTCTCACATTCAAGGGCGCACTTCTTGCAGACGATACTGTAAACGAAAAGGATGACGGAGGACGTCGTACATTCTGGCATACCGCATCCCACATCCTCGCACAGGCAGTAAAGCGCCTGTTCCCCGATGCAAAGCTCACCATCGGGCCCTCTGTTGACAACGGATTCTACTATGACTTCGACAGCGACACCGCTTTCTCTCAGGAGATCCTTACTCAGATCGAGAAGGAGATGAAGAAGATCGTCAAGGAGAACCACAAGCTTGAGAGATTCACCCTGCCCCGCAATGAGGCAAAGGCTCTCATGGAGGAGAAGGGCGAGCCTTACAAGGTGCTCCTTATCGACCGTGTTCCCGAAGGTGAGGAGATCTCCTTCTATAAGCAGGGCGATTTCGTTGATCTCTGTGCAGGCCCTCACCTGTTCGCAACAGGCGCAGTAAAAGCATTCAAGCTCACTCAGTGTACAGGTGCATACTGGGAAGGTAACTCACAGAATAAGATGCTCCAGAGAGTATACGGTACCGCTTATCCCAACAAAGACGACCTTAACGCATACCTTGAGGCAGTTGAAGAAGCAAAGAAGCGCGATCATAACAAGATCGGCCGTGAGCTTGACTATTTTACCACAGTTGACACAATCGGTCAGGGACTTCCCGTAATGCTCCCTCGCGGTGCCCGCACCATCCAGCTCCTCCAGAGATTCGTAGAGGACGAGGAGGAGAGACGTGGCTATATCCTCACCAAGACTCCTCTCATGGCAAAGAGCGATCTCTACAAGATCTCCGGTCACTGGGATCACTACCGTGATGGTATGTTTATCCTGGGCAACCCCGACGACGAGACCAAGGAGTGCTTCGCTCTCCGTCCCATGACCTGTCCCTTCCAGTATCAGGTTTATCTGAACAGGAAGCGTTCTTACCGTGATCTGCCTATGCGTCTCGGTGAGACCTCCACTCTGTTCCGTAACGAGGAATCAGGTGAGATGCACGGTCTTATCCGTGTACGTCAGTTCACCATCTCTGAGGGACATATCGTTCTCCGCCCCGAGCAGCTTGAAGATGAATTCAGAAATTCACTTGAGCTTGCAATGTTCATGCTTGACGCACTCGGACTGAAGGAAGATTGCTCCTTCCGTTTCTCTCAGTGGGATCCCAACAACACCGCAAAGTACGAGGGTACTCCCGAGCAGTGGGATGAGGCTCAGTCCGTAATGGGAGGCCTCCTTGATAAGATCGGCCTTGATTACACCATCGGTATCGATGAGGCTGCATTCTACGGCCCGAAGCTTGATATCCAGATCAAGAACGTTCACGGCAAGGAAGACACCCTTATCACAATCCAGATCGATATGCTCCTTGCGAAGAAGTTCGGCATGGAATACACCGATTCCGACAATACTCAGAAAACTCCTTACATCATCCACCGTACATCTCTCGGATGCTACGAGCGTACTCTCGCGCTGATCCTTGAGAAATACGCAGGTGCTCTCCCCGTATGGATCGCTCCCGTTCAGGCGACTGTCCTTCCCGTATCCGGCCTGTTCGACGATTATGCATACGAAGTTCTCGCAAAGCTGAAGGATGCGGGAATCCGTGTGGAGATCGATGCACGTAACGAGAAGATCGGCTACCGTGTAAGAGAGGCTCAGCTCTCCAAGGTTCCCTACATGCTCGTTGTAGGTGCTGATGAGCAGGAGGCAGGCACCGTTGCAGTTCGTGCACGCAAAGAAGGCGAAGGCGGTGTAATGAGCATCGACGAGTTCATCGCAAAGGTCAAGGATGAGGTAAAGACTTTCAAAAAGTGGTAATGCGCTGCAGTGTACTGTAGCCCAACAGGTAACTTTTATGAAACAAATTTTATCGTTTTTTCTTTCAATTGTGATGCTTATATCTGCAGTAATCCTATCATCGACTGTGTCACTTGCCGAAAATAAGCACACTCACAGCTTTACCGAAGTAACAGTTTCCGCAACCTGTATCGCCAAGGGTTACACCGACGCAGTATGTGAGTGCGGATACTCCTACAGGATATCTGAAACTCCAAGAAATAACCACATTCCCTCTACCGATCCAAAGGATATTGTTACCGTTCCTGCGACCTGCACAGACAATGGTTATGTAATTACTTACTGTGCAAATTGCACACAGCCCGCAAGGACTGTATTTAATTTTGCCCTCGGTCATGATTTTGCTCTTATAAAAAATGAAGCAAGCTGTAACGAGGACGGTTATGAAATGAAGAAATGTTCTCGTTGTGACTATGAGACTGAGAAGACTATCTTCAGACTCAAGCTCGACCATAAGAATCCCGACGGAACAAGTGCTTACGGTGAGGCTTTCACAGCTCAGAAGCCTACAACCAATGCTGTAGGCTACATGGGAAAGGAGTGCTCTCTTTGCGGTGATATCATAATTTTTGAAGAAATCGCAAAACTCCCCATCATGTACGGAGACTGCAATATGGATGGCTCTATCAATATAACTGATGTGATAGTGCTTCTTCAGCATATTGCTAAGTGGCCAGACCTTTATATCTCACTCGATAATTCCGACGCAATCAAAGATGGACGAATCAATATTACAGATGCAATCATAATACTTCAATACATCGCCAAATGGGATGTTACACTTGGTCGATAATCAGCAATAATCTAAGGGGCTGTATAAAAACTCCAAGAATGTTGTAAAACACCGCTCAGGATGACAGGTTCCTTCTTCAAGCGATCAACAATAATGTCTTAATTGCGCAAAAAGCTCGAAAAAGTTTAAAATTTTGACTTTTTCGAGCTTTTTAGTTTGACCTGTCCCTTATTTTACCGGGCACTTGGAACTGTTGCTTTTTACAGTCTCCTTTTATTTTCGTAATTTCAAAATCAGGGGTTGACAGCACGCCTCTGTGGTGTTATAATTACATCGAACCGCAAATGAGCAGTTTGACAGGGGTGCCTTACACGGCTGTAGCCGGGGCTGAGACGGGAAACCGAACCCTATAACCTGATACGGGTAATTCCGGCGTAGGGAGTGACGACTCTATATATCGTTCTGACGATCACCGCACGGGAACTGCCGTGCGGTATTTTTATTGTTGCATAAGAGGTACGGGCTATGGCGCCTTTTGTCCGATACTCTTATGCCATGGCATCTCTGCAGAATGTCGACTAACTGCAAGTGTGCCACAAGAAAGGACGGTATTTATACCATGAAAAACACCAAAAAACTGGCAATGTCGGCAATGCTCGTAGCACTTTCGGCAGTACTCGCACTCATCTCGATGGCGATACCGCTGCAACTTCCCTTCGGCGGAAGCGTAACCCTCGCAAGTATGCTTCCAATAGTCCTTGTAGGCTATATGTTCGGTACAAAGTGGGGACTTGGCAGTGCTCTTGTTTTCGCCGTCATGCAGATGTTCCTCGGCTGGGGAACTGTCAGTGCATTCTTCCTCCCGGGAGATTCGCAGATGAAGTGGTGGATCGCTGTGATCGTAGTTCTCATTGACTACATCCTGGCATACACGGTGATCGGCTTCTCGGGAATATTTGCAAAAAAGATAAAAAAGCACTCTGTTGCCCTTTGTCTTGGA
>JAZUBE010000018.1:0-2587 GCA_045638325.1 Eubacteriales bacterium | reverse complement strand
GGGAAGAAAAATGCAGATCACAGATGTAAAGGTCAGAAAACTTTTCGATGATGGCCCTATGAAGGCGATCGTCTCTGTTACCTTTGACGGACAGCTTGCGGTACATGACATCAAGGTTATTTATGCACGCGATAAATATTTTATCGTAATGCCCAGCAGAAAGAATCCCGACGGAACATACAGGGATATCGTACATCCTATCAATGCAGGATTCAGGAATGAGCTTGAAGAGGCGGTTATAGCTGAGTTCAATGCAGAACTTGAAAGAGCCGAAGATGAGGCACGGGATGTTTCTGAAGAAGTAATGGCATAGTTTTATAAAAAGAACCCACAAGGGTTCTTTTTGTTATGAAAAAAGTCAAAACTCATTGATTTATTTTTGTATGTGTGATACCATATATAAGAAAGACGGCATAGCCGTAATCTGACTACGTGAGGTTTTACAAATGAAACTTGGTATTATTCGCCCAAACGAGGCGAAGTCCTTTGATTTTGCGCGTGAAAAGGGACTTGATTTTATTGAGATCTGCACAAATTTTGATAATGAATCCGAGGCGTTTATCGCATCGGCGGATGAGATTCTTGCAAATATTGACCGCACAGGTATTCCCGTGCTGTCCGTAGGCCGCTGGAACTCTACTCCAAATGACGGCGGCAAGGCAAATCCCGATGTTATGAATATGCTGAAGCGTCAGATAGATGTTACCGCAAAGATCGGATGCCCCGTTTTCAATATGGGTGTAAACTATGCGGAGGAAATGAGCCTTTTCAAAAACTACGCAATCGCTATCGATATTCTCCGTGAGATGGTAGAGTACGCAGGTGAGAGAGGTGTTACCCTTGCTGTGTACAACTGTTCATGGAACAACTTTATCGTTCAGGAAAAGCAGTGGGAGGTTATCCTTGAGGAGATTCCCGGGCTTATGCTGAAATTCGATTCCTCTCACAGTAACTCAAGAGGTGAGGACTTTCTTGCTGTTATTGATAAGTGGTGTCACAGATTTGCTCATATGCACGTAAAGGGACAAGCTTTACTCAACGGTAAGTATGTTGATGATCCTCCGGCAGGAGTTGATTTCTTTGAGTGGCCGAAGATCTTTGCAATGCTTTATGCACGCGGTTACGACAAGACCCTTTCCCTTGAGCCTCATTCCGGCATCTGGCAGGGTGAGCTTGGAGAGAGAGGAATCGACTTCTCCATAAATTACATAAAGCCCTTTATAATGAGATGACAATGAAGACAAAAGAACTCGCACGAGGCGGTGTTGCACCGCCTTCTGTATTTTCAAAAACTCCCGTGCTTGTGGCAGTTGCACTTTTCTGTTGTGCTCTGTGGGGCAGCGCCCATACAATGATAAAGGTTGGTGCTGCAAAGTTCGGTGTGGTGCAGACACATGCACCGTCAATGATACTTTTTGCAGGAATGAGGTTTTTCCTTGCAGGATGGCTCGCGCTCCTTCTGGGAAGTATAATTCAGAGAAGATGGCTGAAGCTTAGACGTAGCTCTGTCGTTCCTGCGATGAAGCTGTCACTTGCACAAACTGTGGGACAGTACGTGCTTTTCTATATCGGACTCGGAATGACCTCATCAGTTCGTTCATCCATAATGAACGGTGCGGCTGTGTTTGTGACGCTACTCGTGGCATGCCTAATATTCCGCACGGAAAAGCTGACACTGCAGAAGAGCATCGGTTCACTTTTTGCGGTGGCAGGAGTTATTATTATGAATATCAGCGGTTCAGCGGCTGACGGGTCGGTGCTTGGAGATGCGCTTCTTCTCGGCTCCACATTTGCCTACGCAATGTCTGCGGCGATGATAAAGAAATATTCCGAGAAAGAAGATCCCGTAACTCTGTCCGGTTGGCAGTTCGTCATCGGCGGAGCCGTTATGGTGATCGTGGGACTTGTGCTCGGAGGCAAGGTCGAGACTGTCAGCGTTACGGCGATCCTTGCACTGTTGTATCTCGGATTTCTTTCTGCAGCGGCATATTCACTGTGGGGAGTACTCCTGAGGCACAATCCCGTGTCAAAGGTGGTAGTGTTCACCGGAACAACGCCGCTTTTCGGTGTGGTTATCTCTGCGATACTTCCCGAGAACCGCGGAAATCTGTTCAGCGTTGTTAATCTTTGTGCGCTTGTAGCGGTGTGTATAGGAACGTTTATCGTGAATACAGCGAAGAAAGAATAATAGATTACCACTATACCAAAAGTGCCCGTCGGGTCATCCCGACGGGCACTAAATTTTATTTGAGGATTACATTCCACTTGGCGATGTACTGAAGCATACGAGATGCATCAGACAGAGTTATCTTACCGTCATCAGTTACGTCTGCGGCTTCGGCATTAAATCCGGATACATCCCACTTAGCGATGTATTGAAGAGTCTTGGATACATCACTAAGAGTAACCTTTGTGTCGCCGTTTACATCTCCGGGAGTAGTATCAACGGGATCATCGGGCTCATCCACAGGAGGATCAACGGGATCATCGGGCTCATCCACGGGAGGATCGACGGGATCATCGGGCTCATCCACAGGAGGATCAACGGGATCATCGGGCTCATCCACAGGAGGATCAACGGGATCAT
>JAZUBE010000017.1:0-1839 GCA_045638325.1 Eubacteriales bacterium | reverse complement strand
AGGGAGCTTTTTGAAAAAAGTTCCCTCCCCGGACCCCACCTTCAAAAACTTTCAAATAAAAGATAAGACAAAGAAAAACCTAAACTGTTAGAATAAGCGGTTTAGGTTTCTTTTGTTTTATTCAAAGCTTTTTAGGAAGGGAGCACGAGGGAGGTGCTTTTTTCAAAAAGCATCTCCCTCGCATAATACTTATTCGTTTGTAGCCGTTCTCTTTGTGGGATCGCTGATATCAGTGATATCGAAGGGGGTAGTCTGGTAAACGAAGTAATTCAGCCAGTTTGAGAACAGCAGATTTGCTGAAGAACGCCAGGATACAATAGGATCCTTTGTGTCATCATCGTTAGGGTAATAATTCTTGGGTACCTCAATGGGGAGTCCTGCATTCTTATCACGGAGATATTCCGATTCAAGAGTACGGGCATCATACTCTGAGTGTCCCGTGATGAAGATGTGCTTTCCGTGATCTGCGATAACGGCATAAACGCCTGCCTCCTCGGAGGATGCAAGGATCTTCAGCTGAGGCACAGCTTCAATATCTTCACGACGGCAATAGGTGTGACGTGAGTGTGGCACCATAAAGGTATCATCAAAACCTCGGAAAAGGATAGAGCGCTTGTAATCCACTGTGTGAGGGAATACACCGAACATCTTCTTTTCAAGAGGATATTTCTTTACACCATAGTGATAGTAAAGTCCTGCCTGCGCACCCCAGCATATGTGGAATGTGCTTGTTACGTGAGTTTTTGACCACTCCATTATCTTGCAAAGCTCATCCCAGTAGGTGACCTCTTCAAACTCCATCTTTTCAACGGGAGCGCCTGTGATTATAAGTCCGTCAAAACTGCGGTCCTTTATGTCATCAAAGGTCTTGTAGAAGGCGAGCATATGCTCCTCTGATGTGTTCTTTGCCTTATGAGTATCGGTCTTTATAAGCTCCATCTCCACCTGAAGCGGAGTATTGCCGAGAAGACGTGCAAGTTGTGTTTCCGTTACGATCTTTGTCGGCATGAGGTTGAGGATAGCTATTTGCAAAGGACGGATATCCTGTGAAACAGCACGATCCTCAGGTATTACGAATATGTTTTCTTCCCTGAGCGTTTTTGTTGCGGGAAGCTCATTTGGTATACGGATCGGCATTATTGCCCTCCTTGATCGGTTATTATCCTTTTTATCAGGTGTTTGCGAGAGCTTGCTTAATATCAGCGATAATATCGTCGATGTGCTCGATACCAACACTGAGTCTTACGGATTCAGGCTTAACACCTGCACCGATAAGCTGCTCATCGGTGAGCTGACGGTGAGTAGTACTTGCAGGGTGAAGCACACAGGTTCTCGCATCGGCAACATGCACCACGATTGCTGCCATTTTCAGAGAATCCATAAATTTCATTGCGGCGGTGCGTCCACCTTTAACACCGAAGGAAACAACGCCTGAAGAGCCTTCGGGCAGATACTTCTGTGAAAGCTCGTATTCGGAATCGCCTTCAAGTCCGGGATAGCTTACCCATGCAACATTCGGGTGATCCTTGAGCATCTTTGCAACTGCAAGCGCATTAGAAGAATGGCGCTCCATGCGGAGAGCTACAGTCTCCATACCGAGATTTGTGAGGAATGCATTCATGGGGGCAGGAGTTGCACCCATATCGCGGAGAAGCTGTACTCTTGCCTTTGTGATATATGCAGCCTCACCGAAATCCTTGGTGTAAACTACGCCGTGGTAGCTGTCATCGGGCTCGGTAAGTTCGGGATACTTTCCGGCAGCCTCCCAATCGAATTTACCGCTGTCAACGATAGCACCACCGACAGCAATAGCATGACCGTCAAGATATTTTGTGGTGG
>JAZUBE010000016.1:0-2638 GCA_045638325.1 Eubacteriales bacterium | reverse complement strand
GAGGAAATGCTTGAGATAGCATCATATTTTGAGGTTCCGATACTTGCAACATCAAGCAGTACATCTCCGTTTATGGCAGCGCTTATCGGATATCTTTCCGTTGCTCTTGCACCTATGATAACAAGACACGGTGTGCTTGTGGAGGTTTATGGCGAAGGTATGCTCATCCTCGGTGATTCAGGAGTTGGTAAGAGTGAGACTGCGATCGAGCTTATCAAGAGAGGTCACAGACTTATCGCCGATGATGCAGTTGAGATAAAGAAGGTGTCGGCAAAAACTCTTGTGGGACAGGCACCCGAAATGATCCGTCATTATATTGAGCTTCGTGGAATCGGTATTATTGATGTGCGCCGCATATTCGGTATGGGTGCTGTCAAAATGAGTGAAAAGATCGATATTGTAATTAATCTTGAGCCGTGGGAACAGGGTAAGATGTATAACAGACTTGGCCTTGATGAAGAATATACAGAAATCATGGGTATAAAGGTTCCCTCGGCAACCATTCCTGTTAATCCCGGACGTAGCCTTGCGATCATTCTTGAAATTGCCGCAATGAACAACCGCCAGAAGAAAATGGGTATCAATGCGGCTAAGGAATTCAATCAGAAGCTTCTTGAGAGTATCGGTCAGGATCCCTCCGCTATTGAGGGAATGGGCGTATGAGAAGGGTTGTAAGAGCTGTTTTAGCTGTTGTTCTGTGCGTGATTCTTTCGTCGTGTTCCTTTGGAGTGGAATATTCCGAGGAGAACGTAAAAAGGGAACTTCCCACGGACGGAGAATTAGCTTCTGAACTGGCTGAAATGATCCGTATGCTGACGGTGAACTCACCGATGCTTCCGGAATTTAAAGAAATAGACGCAGCTATGGAGAGTTGCCGTGATTCGGTGCTTTTCTATATGCTCGCAGAGAGCTTCGGTAAATATTCGGGGAATATCGAAAAGCTGGATGCTGCTGTAGCGGAATATCCGCTTATGCAGATAACCAATCTTATTCCTGCAAGAGAATTTGAGGAGACTGTATATACCGCATTCGGAGGTGCGAAGAAGATATCAAACGAAAGCGGAAGATTATTTGTGTATTTGGATAAAGTAGCGGCATATACATCGGTGACAATGCTTGATCCGGACCCTATTGAAGTCAGTGTGCTGCAGTTGTCTGAAACTGAGAACACTTACCGTATGCGCGTTAAATGCAGTGCCGATGATGTGGAATCTCCCGAGTATACTGTGATTTTCGTAAAACGTGACGACGATACGGTGTATTTCTACAGCGTGGCAGAGATTGGATAAGACTTTGGTAAAAGAGAACGAGATAGGAGAAACGGTCGTTTTCTTGAAAGAAAGCTCCGCAAAGAACCTCAATCTGACTTCGTCATTTTGCTGTTCTTTGATTTAATGCAAGTGTAAGATGTCGATTTTCACTTCGTTAAAATCGACCGTGAATGAGTGCAATAGTGGCTATCCCATTATTATCCGGCTGATATATCGGAAGTATCGGGACAAAGAATAAATTAAGGTACAGCCTTTGAACGATAGTTCAAACTGTACCTTTTTGTTATATAATATAAAGCTTTTTGAAGAGGAGCGCGAGGGGGAACTTTTTCTCGAAAAAGTTCCCCCTCGCATAATAATAATGATCCGTTTCTCACGCCCAAGCCATGGTAGTAGGCTTAGGATCGCTGATAACGATGGGCTTAAGGAGAGCAACAGCTTTCTCAAGTCCCTCGTCGATAGACATGAGGCTGTCCTCATGCTCAATGGACATTACGCGGTCGTAGCCAACGAGACGGAGATTGGAAGCGATATCTCTCCAATATCCCTCACCGTGACCGTAACCAACAGCACGGAATACCCATGCACGGCCGATCTCATCACCGTAGTGCTTGGTATCAAGATTACCGATAACGGGAGAGTTGATGGGATCGATCTTGACATCCTTTGCGTGGAAGTGGTAGATCGCATCACCGAGGTAACGGATCGCCTTAACGGGATCGATACCCTGCCATACAAGGTGAGAGGGATCGAAGTTAGCGCCGATCTCAGGACCTACAGCAGCACGGAGTTTCATGAGAGTCTCGGGATTGTATACGCAGAAGCCGGGATGCATCTCAAGAGCGATTCTTGTAACACCATGCTCACGTGCGAACTTTACAGTCTCCTTCCAGTAGGGGATCAGAACCTCATTCCACTGATAGTCAAGAACCTGGAGATACTCCTCAGGCCAAGCGCAGGTTGCCCAGTTAGGCATCTTATCGCCGGGAGCACCGCCGGGACATCCGGAGAATGTGATAATGGTATCAACACCGCACTTCTCAGCGAGGAGAACAGCGTTTACAAAATCGTCGTGATATCTCTTTGCCTCAGCAGCATCGGGATGAACGGGGTTGCCGTGGCAAGCAAAAGCTGCAAGCTCAACACCGGTACGGGTGAATTCAGCCTTGAATGCCTCAAGAGCCTTCTCATCAGCGAGAAGAACTGCGGGATCGCACTGTGCCTTTCCGGGATATCCGCCGGCACCAATCTCTGCAGCCTCTACGCCAAGGCCTGCAAGACGGTCAAGAGTCTCTGCAAGAGTCTTGTCACCGTAAAGGTTAGCAAGTACACAAAGTTTCATAATTATATTACCTTTCTATCTTTGT
>JAZUBE010000015.1:0-2587 GCA_045638325.1 Eubacteriales bacterium | reverse complement strand
ATGATATATTATCAACGTACCACACGTTAAGCTCAATCCTTTTGTTCCACTCAACGCTCTTACGCCCGTTTATCTGAGCCCATCCCGTAATACCGGGACGCATATCGAACATACGCAGCTGCTCATCGGTATATTTATCTATAGGCCAGGGGTGATATGTAAGAGGAGGACGCGGACCGATAAAGCTCATGTCGCCCTTGATAATATTAAGAAGCTGGGGAAGCTCATCGATGCTTGAGGCACGCAGGAAACGTCCCACTCTTGTAATACGAGGATCCTTTTTATCGGAATACACACCGCTCTTCTCAGCATCAACGATCATCGAACGGAACTTGTACATGCTGAACTCACAGCCTTTGAGGCCAAGTCTTTTTTGTTTAAAGATCACAGGCCCTTTAGAATCGATTTTCACCGCAAGAGCAGCAATAAGGAATACAGGAAGGAGCACTATAAACATAATTAGCGCACAAAACACATCGATAAATCGCTTAAAAAAGCCTCTGTACATTTCCCTGTCACCTCCGTTTTTACAGGCAGCAAAAATCCTGACGAATACCAGATCGCATAATACGCCGACTATAATCTTACTTATTTTATATTATAACACATAATTCAATATAGTTCAATGCATTTTATCAGATAGTATTAAAAAATATGCATGAAAATTATAATAAAAAACCTCGTTTTTTCATCAAAAACGAGGTCTTGGCATTATTTTGTTTTTTTCAGGCTGATTATCGCAGCATTATGCGAAGAAACAGGTATATCAAAAGATTTGTCACTCGGATGGAATTCGGCATTTATGGGATATATCTGCTCTGCAGTATATACAGTATCATCAAGTCCGGATATTTCCGAAAGATCAAGATGGCAAACTTCATCACAATCCATGACATTAAAGAGGAATACCCATCCTTCTTCTTCGAGGATATGAGCTGATCCGTCGATCTTTACATCTCCCGGACACCCGAACAGATTCTGTTTATGACGAAGATAACGAATATTCTCCGAAGCCCATGTGCGCCATTTTTTGAAGAATTCCACACATTCGTCAGATTCTGCAAGAACATGGAACCCGCTTGCAAGCTGACAATACGAAGAAGTGCTTATTGCACTTATCATCGCATATTTAAACTCGTCAAAACTTTTAGCCATTATATTTGCAAAATGCATGTATGTGGGACGGAATCTGTCTATTTCATTATGCCATGCCTGGAATCTGAGGTCATCCGGACTTGCTACCTCATAGTAATTCTCGTCACTGTTAAGATTACTCAGGGACCATGTGCTGCCACGCTTCAGACCGTAATACTGTTCAAAGCACATGGAGGGATACCTCTCGCGAAGTTTACGTTTGAACCGCTCTATATTCTTCCACTCGATGTATCGGCTTTTTCCGGGAAGATGATCGTGTCCTTCGGCAAAACACGGATCTTCACCGACAGATGGGTATCCGCAGGCGATTTCCCTGAATCCCATCCATCTTCCGTCGAAAAAGAACATACGGGGGGTGTATTTGTCGATAACAGCAGTAAGCATCTCAAAATGATGATTCATAAAATCATCGCAAGCGGGACAGGAAAGTTTCGTACCGAAATACTCGTAGGGTTTACCATCGGCGTCACGGCTCAGCCATTCGGGATAATTTCGATAGGCATTATTGGGCGTGGAAAAACTCGTTATATAAACTCCCTTTTCCCTGCCGTATTTTATCATATCGTCATAATCTGCAGGTGCAACAAATTCATCGGTGTAGCATATTTCAGAATTATTTTCGCACACCGTTTCATTGTGGTGGTGACCGTCGGCAAGAGTAGTTATATTAACTTTTTTATCGGTAACTACCGGAAATCTTATGGGATCAAATTTCACGTCTTTTATAAAATCAGGTTCGCAGGAAGGGTGGTTTGCGTGTCCGAAATACATTGCAGCAGTCATTATATCGCGAACACCTATTCTGTTCATCACATCAACGTGTTTTCGGTCAGCACAGTTAAGCCCTGCCCACCAACCATTCTGCCAAACGAAATACCCATCCTCGGGCATAGAGGGCTCTCCCAGATATTCACGAAAGAATTCTCTCATTGCAGTGATCTCGCCTGTATCCTGCTCTTCCTCCGGAATACCTACATCCTCAGGCACTTTACCACCTGCGAAATGCTGACCGAGACCGGAGTGATCCTGCCCGAAGCCGTTGTGATATCTGAGCTTTCGCGCACCCGGATATGGTCCGTGTGAAGATATTGTTTCACCGGTTTTCTCGAATACACCCACGAACGCTTTTTCTGAAATGAAGATATCCCCTGCATCAACAGTTATCCAGGGTGAAAACACCATGGACGTCTCATTGTCCCAGTATGGATACGAAAGTCCGTAATATACTCCTCCGCCCTTATATCTTGCATAAACACAAAGAGGACAATGCCATATTGTACAGTCATCATGATAGTGAATATCACCTGCATCGTGAAAATCACAGTCGAAAACGCCGATCTGATCAACAATCGTTTGTTCTTTAGCTGCGAAAACTACTGTTTTTTCAATATAAGATTCATGAGCAGTCCAGACAATGGAAAAATTCTCATAT
>JAZUBE010000014.1:0-2180 GCA_045638325.1 Eubacteriales bacterium | reverse complement strand
ATGTAGTTGAGCTCATGGAAATCATAGAGCTGTCCGTCAAGAGCAGCACCCTTGGAACGGATACCCCACTCATAGATAACCTCGAAGTCACACTGACCTGCCTGCATTCTTGTGGTAGCCTCGCTCATAGGGCCACACTCTTCTGCAGTGATCTTTACGTTGTACTCATCCTCAACGAGCTGGTTACGCTCGATAACGGCGTCACCGATAGTACCACCGGTGAAATCCTCTGACCAGATGTACTGATCATGGAAGTCCTTTGCGGTCTCACCGTAATGAAGGAACTTGAACTCATCCTCATCGAAGTCCTCTTCCTCAAACTCAGGTCTGGTAGCATTGGGATCCTTGTTTCCGTTAGCCTGGGTCTTCTTAGGAGTGTCCTTGTCATCGTCGTTGTTTGCACATGATGCCATTGAACCAACAATAAATGTTGATGCCAAAAGCAAGCAAAGCAGTTTTTTCAGGGTATTCATTTTATCCTCCTTATTTCTTCTATATTTGGCTGCACATAGCAGTAACCTGCCGATGCAGTATTATAGACACATTTTAATAACCTGAAGCAAGGTATAACATACCGTAAATAACATTATATCACATAATTTCCGGAATTTCCATAGTTTTTGATATTTTTATAAAATCGTTCAAAACATTTTTTTCAAAGAAATAACAATGCCATACAAAAACATATTACCCTGCATTTACATTATATCATACAAATCCTAAAACTTCCACACTTATAATAAAAATTTACATATAGTAAAAATTGTAAAATCCCCATCCGGAGACGGGGATTTTACATTCATTATTCAATTGCTTCAAGTATTTCAAAGAGACGGTCAAGTCCTGCCTGTGCTTTTTTACCATAACGAGCCCATACAGAAGCAAAGTTTCCGGACGTAAGCATCTTATCTCTGAAACCGAATCCGCTGTCCTCAACTCCTCGGATATACAGTTCGATCGCATCATACTTAACGTTATTTCTTACAATATCAAGCATATCATAGTCTCTTCTGTCTTCCATACGCTTGGTCTTGATAGTAGTATCATAATAAGCAGGAAGAAGAATTTTCTCAGACTCATATGCCATATAATCAAGGATCGTCGCAGTCATTTCAGGATCTTCAAGCTGAACAGGCAGTGAGAACATAGGCGCATTATAATCAACAGAGGTTCCGCCATAACCCCAGTCATCTTCGGAAGAAGCCTTGGGATCGGGAACAACACCATAGTCGGACTTCATGTTCACAAGTTCCTTTGTCATATCGATGGAACCCGCCATAAACAGCGCATGGTCCTCACCGAATACTGTCATTCTTGTAGCAACGTGGATCGAAGGATTTATACTGGAATCCACCTCGCCCCAGAAATACTCATATCCCTCTGAGCTAAGGTCATCAAGCTTTCTTGAATACTCGTTATATCTTGCAACCATTTTTTCGGTGTATCCGATAACAGTATAAGAACCATCGTTCTCCTGACGTGCAAGTGGCTCATAGTAAAGGATACCGCCAAATCCTACACCGAAGCCACCGTACTGGTCATCAATAGTCATCTCACCGTCACCATTCACATCCTCTTCTGCTTCGCTCATCATTTCCATCATAACGTCGCAGGTCCAGGTGTTATTGTACACGTAATCATACGGATAGTCGAGATTGAGCTTATCCATAAGTCCCTTATTGAAAAACACAATACCTGACCAGGAAATTGAGTTCATAGAGATCATATTAGTACTAATAAACATGCGGTCAGCAATTGTAAGTCCTTCTGCCGCACTGGGGACCCACCAGCTATTCTCAAAATTGATATCTTCAAGCTCGCGGAAATCGTAAAGCTGTCCATCAAGAGCAGCCGTAACAGAACGAGAACCCCATTCATAAATAAGGTTAAAATCGCACTGACCAGCCTGCATTCTTTGTGTAGCCTCACTCATGGGGGCACATTCCTCTGCAGAGATCTTTACGTTATATCTTTCTTCGGTGAGCAGATTTCTTTCAGCAACCGCATCTCCAATGGCACCTCCGGTCACACCATCAGCCCAGATGTACGCATCATGGAAATCCTTTGCGGTATCACCGTAATGAAGTATTCTGAATTCCGCCTCATCATAATCTGCATCCTTGAAAACAGGCGCATTTTTATCTGTTTCCTGTACTTTGTTATTATCCTTTGAAGGCTTT
>JAZUBE010000013.1:0-3540 GCA_045638325.1 Eubacteriales bacterium | reverse complement strand
CTGATGCTCTTGGTTACTTCAAAAACATCAGTAGGGAATGCGATAGAGGGAGTAAGCATTGCCATACCGTAGGCGCCGGGGCCCTCAAATGAGAAACCGGGAATTGTACCAACGAGGTCGGGGTCACCCCAGATCTCATCCATCACTACAGTGATAAGCACTTCATCACCGGCCTTGTAGCTTTCCTGGTTAAGGGTGTAGGATACAATGTTCTCTGTTTCGATAGTAGAAGCAAGATCCTCATCCCATGCGCTGGTTGAAATAACAACCATCGACATAAGCATAGCTACGCAAAGGAAAATTGAAAGAATGCGTTTCATGAATAAAACAACCTTTCTTATAAAATAGATTTGCGCAATCGTATATTGCGCAGGAGAATAGCACTCCTTTATATGAACATTGTACCATGAGAAGATAAAAAAATCAACACCTATATAATAAAAAAGCACAAAAAAATATTAAAAACGCAAAAAAATGATTCCTGCAATCACAAAGATTGCAGGAATTGCTGATATTATATTTTGAGCTGTTCCGAATCGTGATCATTCGGTACAGACGGAGCATTGTACGGTATGCCGAGATGTGCATATGCCGATGGCGTGACGTATCTGCCCTTGGGGGTTCTTGCAATAAAACCATTCTGAATAAGATACGGTTCATATACATCTTCAATGGTTACGGGTTCTTCACCGATGGTTGCGGCAATTGTGTCAAGGCCCACGGGACCGCCTCCGTAATAACGTATTATTGCTTCGAGGAAACGTCTGTCGGTGTTGTCAAGTCCGAGTTCGTCGATCTCAAGAGTATCAAGTGCGGCACGTGCACTTTTTACATCTATAACTCCGTCACCCTTTACCTGCGCAAAGTCACGAACACGCTTCAGAAGCCTGTTTGCGATTCGGGGAGTACCTCTTGAGCGAGAAGCAATTTCCATTGAACCGTCGGGAGTTATCGGAACACCGAGTATACCTGCGGATCTTGTTACGATTACAGAAAGCTCCTCGGGAGAATAGAGCTCGAGACGTAGAAGCACGCCGAATCTGTCGCGGAGAGGAGTGGAGAGCTGACCTGCACGTGTAGTTGCACCGATAAGGGTGAAACGGGGCAGGGGAAGACGGATGCTTCTTGCAGCAGGACCTTTTCCAATGATTATGTCAAGGTTGAAATCTTCCATTGCGGGATAAAGTATTTCCTCAATGTTTCTGGAAAGACGGTGTATCTCGTCGATGAAAAGCACATCGCCCTCCCCGAGATTGGTGAGAAGAGCAGCAAGATCTCCCTGCTTTTCAATGGCGGGACCTGATGTTACACGGAAGTTTACACCCATTTCCGCAGCGATAATGCCCGAAAGTGTGGTTTTACCAAGACCGGGGGGGCCGTAGAGAAGAACATGATCGAGGGAATCTCCGCGCATTTTTGCGGCTTCAATGTACACCTTCATAATGTCCTTTGCTTTTTCCTGGCCGATATACTCATCAATGGATATAGGTCTGAGACTGAGTTCGGGATCCGAGTCTTCGCGGTTTTCTGCCGGATCAAGGATCAGCCGGGGGTCATCAGCGAAATTTTCATCAAAATAGTTGTTCATATGTATCTCCGGATATAATTACTTCATGAGAAGAGTCAGAGCGCGGCGGATGATATTTTCCGTTCCTGAAACTCCGGTTATCTTTGAGAGAGCCTGATTTATCTCGCTGTGGGAATAACCAAGCACAGCAAGTGCGTCTGCGGCATCCTTCATATCGGATGTGCTTGTATCGGCAACCGGCGAGACAGTCTCTGAACCATCGTCTGCCGAGCCCTGTACGGAATAAAGCTTTGCAAGTTTGTCCTTAAGTTCAAGAATAAGTCGTGCAGCGGTTTTTGCACCGATACCGGGGGCTTTTGATATTGCCTTCTGATCTCCCGAGAGAATGGCTGCAGCCAATTTTTCCGGAGTCATAACGGACAGGATAGCAAGCGCTGCCTTTGGCCCTACACCCTGTACATCTATAAGCCTCTTGAACATGGCGAGCTCTTCTTCGTTAGCAAAACCGAAAAGTTCGATCTTGTTATCATTGCCGTTTATGTTCATATAGGTGAAGAGCCGCACTTTTACTCCGCCGTTTTCATTGGGAGAAGGGAGCTTTGACATGGCTGTTGCGGTTGCGGTGATGCAGTATCCAACACCACCGCAGTCCACAACGGCAGTACAATTTACAACGTCTGAATAAAGCAGATCGCCTGTGATGCAATATATCATAAAAACCATCCTTAAAATGACGAGTTGTGTTGGCTTTACTTATTGTATCACAAATTCCGTAAAACTTCAATGAGTTTTGATTAAAGTTTTATCCCGAACCTAAAAGTTCCGAGACTGTGACGAATCGATACCCCATTTCAAGAAGTTTCGGTATCATTTGTCTGAGGGCATCCGGGGTAGGGGAGTTCTTGCCGATAAAATCGTGCATGAGGATAATATCCCCGGGAGCAACGCAGCTTAGTACCTTTTTTACGATCTTGTCGGGAGGAGTATGAGCCCAGTCCTTTGTATCCACATTCCAAAGTACAAGAGTATAATCAAGTTCGGCGGCGGCACGTATAACATTTTTTCCGTATAATCCTCCGGGAGGACGAAGAAGCTTCGTTCTTGTGTCAATGTTTTCAAAAATGACCTCTTCAGTACTCCTTACTTCATCGCAAATGTTATTATAAGAATCTTTTGACAGATCTGCGTGACTGTAGGTATGATTTGCTATTTCATGGCCTTCATTCTGACAGCGTTTTATTATATCCGGATATTGAAGAGCATTTTCGCCAACTGTAAAAAATGTTGCACACACTCCATATTCGCTGAGTATATCAAGTATTTCAGGGGTATATCTCGGATGAGGACCATCATCAAAGGTGAGAGCGATCATCATCCGTTCGGTGTTTCTGTGAGAATATACCATACCGGATTCGATATAAGCAATACTTTTGCCGCAAAAAATATTTATACCTGCGGCGGATATTAAAAGTGACGCGATTATACGACGGATCATTTTCATCGGGCTTGATCCTTTACAGTAATGTTTTATCGTGCAAATTCCTTGAGGGAACCGAACCTGTATCCCTCGGATCTCCATGTGTCTATAAGATCTCCAAGAATTTCTGCGTTTGTAGAAGATGTGGGGTGAAGAAGGAGTATCATACCGTTGTGAGTACCGTCAAGTATTTTTTGCTTTGCTTTTTCTGCGGTGGGTTGAGCGCCGTTGTCCCAATCTGCATATGCGAAGCTCCAGAATACGGAAGTGTAGCCGAGGTCCTTTGCCCATTCAAGATTATTCTTTGTGAATCTGCCTTCGGGAGGACGATAGAACGGGGCACATTCAATGCCTTCGTTTTTACACAAATCATTTAAGGCATCAAGCTCTTTTTTGAATGACATTTTATCTGTAACTGAAGACATATCCTTGTGCTTTGCTGTGTGATTACAAATCAGATGACCATCGTTTGACATTTGCATAACAAGGTCCTTGTTTTGCTTTACGAGGTTCTCCAGAACAAAAAATGCACCGG
>JAZUBE010000012.1:0-3676 GCA_045638325.1 Eubacteriales bacterium | reverse complement strand
TCTCGCAAACGAGGAGGTCTACCGCAAGATCGCCGATATGATAAAGGATTACGACATCCCCGCAACGATGCTCATAATCGACGACAAGTGGCAGAAGGGGTACGGCGACGCCACTCCCGATCCCGAAAAATGGCCCGATATGCGAGCCTTTGTGGACGATATGCACGCACGGGGACTTCGTGTGATACTGTGGTTCAGAATGTGGGGTGGCGAGGGACTTCCCGAGGATGAGGTAATGTACGGTGAGGGAATGCCTTACAATAATCGCAGGGTACGGCTTGATTATCCCCCATACTGCGATCCCACAAGTCCTGCATATGCCGCACATCTGAAGGAGATGATCTACCGCCTTCTCTCTCCCGATGCGGGATGCATGAATGCCGACGGATTCAAGCTTGACTATACTCTCGTACAGCCCTATGGCGAGACTGCGAAATCAAGAGGCGGCGAGTACGGCGTTGAAACTACAAAAATGCTGTACAGACTGATCTACGATGCGGCAAAGGCGGCAAAGCCCGATGCTCTCATTAACGGAAGCCCATGCCATCCTTATTTTGATGAGGTGTGCGATATGGCGAGGGTACATGATTACGGATGGTCATTCCGAAACGAGACCGAGAGTATGAGGGAGAGGGCAAACCTCTTTGAGGCAGTGATGGAGGGTGTTCTTATCGATACCGATTCCGTGAATTTCGCAAGCAGAAACGATGCTATGCGTTATTACCGTAATCAGCCGAAGATCGGCGTGCCCGACATCTATCAGTTCTCGAATTCCGACATGATCGAATTCACGGATGAGGACCGGGATGAGATTCGTACAATTTTCAAGAAATACGCGGCTGATATGGATAAGAAATACGGCCCTGTGGAAAAAGCATAAGAAAGGATAAAAAGATATGTTCAGGAAAATATCGGAAGGCGACGTATTCGCCACAACGAAAGATTGTGCTACAAGCGGTCCCCGTGCCGCAGTACTCCCCGACGGCAGAGTGATCTGCACATTTATGATAAACTCATTCAGCGGATCAAATGATTTCGTACCTATGGCAGCTGTTGCCGACAGCGGTTTTTCATTCGGAGAGGCTCACAAAATCTGGCCTGAGTATGAAGGAAAGTGGTCACTTTTCGGCTCTGTAAGATGTGGCGGTGACGGAAAATATTCATTCTCCGGACAGGTATTCCCCATCTCTCATGAGGGTGAGGCATTCTGGTCCGACGAGGCTATGGGAATGAAGGAGAACATGGTGTTTCACTCTATCTCCGAGAATGGCGAAGAGTTCCCTCTGCCCGAAATGACAGAACTTCCTTACTATGCTTCCGCAGAGCAGCCCGGCGGTCTTCTCGTGGATGCCGACGGTACTATGACTATGATATACTCCCCCTATCCCACCATCGAAAAGCGTGAGGATGTAGACAACGGATGTATCGTCATGCTGAGAAAGAAGGCAGGCGAGGAGACGTTTTCCGCAAAGAAGCTCGGCGCAGTTGACGGTGACAGCCAGTATGCGGAAAGCTGGATAGTACGTATGGCTGACGGCAGGCTCATGGTATCAACATGGCAGACTGCAAGTGAGGATTCCACGAGATATTTTATCTCAGACGATGACGGCGAGACATTCAAAGGCCCTTTTACACAGCCTTTCCGTGGTCAGAGCACAGGTGCATTTGCCTGTGATGACGGAAGTGTGCTTATTGCGTACAATCAGCGTAAGTACGGTGAGATCGGTGTATGGCTTGCCCGTGAGAAATACGGCAAGGACGGGGAGCTTGAGCTTCTCGAAAATGAGCCTGTATGGATCGCCGAGACTGCCACAAAAACGGGCGACAGCACCGATTTCGGACAGTGGACTGATTTCTCCTTTGGCGAGCCTTCCGTGACAATGCTTCCCGACGGAACAATTCTCGTTGTGCTGTGGTACAAGAGCGGAGATATAAACGGCGTAAGATATATTCATATATCGGCTGAGTGAAGCTGGAGGGTGACGCTATCCCACGACCATGACGCCGTTGACAATACGGTGTCAACGGCTGAATACCATCGTGAAGCCCCAACAGCGAATATCGGCTGAGTGAGGTTGGAGGGTGACGCTATTCCACGACCATGACACCGGTGACAATACGGTGTCAACGGCTGAATACCATCGTGAAGCCTCAACAGCGAGTATCGGCTGAGTGAAGGTGGAGGGTAAAGACATCATCCATTCCCTTGTGGTGTATTTTTGTGAAATTTATTGGAGGTGCTTAAATGCCAATCAGGTCTGTAATTTCATTGGTGCTGGCAGCGGTGATCCTTGTCTGTGTATTTACGAGCTGTGCAAAATCCGACAAAGCTCCCGTTGATTCTGTCACAGAATCTACTGCCGTTGACACGTCGGTTGTATCCGATGAATCCGAACAGGATTGGTACATATCCGATGAAACTCTTACCGATTACGAGAGACTTCGGAGAACTCTTGACATAATACTTGAAGAAAAGCACTTCCAAGAGGAAGTAAATCTGCTGTTTTACGATACTCTTGATAATTTGTATGAGTATTATCCGCAGTGGAGGAAGATTTACAGAGATATGCCTCCAACGGAAGAATACATAAAGAACAACTTTCTTGTTGCGGCACAAATGCTTGATGTTGTGAAGTTTTATGATGAGGATTCCCCCGAAGGACAGGCTGCCCTTGAAGAGGAAGACGCTTTCGGTTCAATGTGGGCAGAGGATGATAAATTATACATACATATTATAGCAAAACTCGCAGAAAATGCGGATGAGGATTCACGAAATAACAGTATTGAATATTTTTATCATGAGCTAACCCACGTCAGAACAGAAGGTATTGTCTGCGATCCGAACGATAATTTTGAAAGCTATCCCGATATTCGTATGGACATCATTGAGGGATGTTCAACCTTCCACATGAAATTTGTAACTCCGTTTAATAATGATGTCGGAGGATCATGGGGAATTGCAAATGCCGATCAGTCAATAAACATAGACTATGTCAAGAGTAACTGTAATGGCTATCTTCTGTATCTTAATGTGTATGAAAAGCTGATGTATCTGGCAGGGTACGATACGATCTATAACATGGAGATGTATAATGTTCACGTTGATTCTATATCAACCGCTATAAGCGGGAAATACGGTGATAATGCAGGGTATATTCTTCTTGAAAAAATAGGATATCGATCCATGGAGTATGATGATTCGTGGTGCGGAGACGAGGTCTATGAATTATCGGTGGAGATTGAAAATTATTTCCTTTCCCTTATCATAAAGGATATTGAAAACTGCAAATCTGCGGATGAGTTGAGCGAAGTCGAAAGTCTTTACCTGGCTTACAAATCCAGAAATATGCCCGTTGTATATACGGAGTCGATTGAAACGGTAATCACCGACGAGGTGTTTGATACAGCTTTGGTTGAAAAAGCAATAGATTTGAAAAAAGCATCGTTTAATTAAGAAAAAGCGCAAAACAGGGTTGCACGAAGCAACCCTGTTTTTTTATATTCTCATAAGTATTCCGTTGTCAGCAAGATAACGCTTCAGATCGGGGATCTTTACCTCTCCGAAGTGGAAGATAGATGCCGCAAGTGCTGCGGTAACATCGGGAACTTCACGGAACAGCGTCACAAAATCCTCAGGCTTGCCCGCACCGCCCGATGCGATAACGGGAACATTCAC
>JAZUBE010000011.1:0-6945 GCA_045638325.1 Eubacteriales bacterium | reverse complement strand
CGTACTACCTCTCCGAGAGGCGCGAACAACTTCTCTGCAAGTATGCAGTCATCCTCTGCAGCATTCCTGCCGGGGGCATATGCTGTAGCACTCTCATACTCAGACATAGCCATATTTGGCATAAATCTCACCACACGTCTGCCACCAAGCGCATCACTGATGCTGTCTGTGGAAACGCCTGCCATAATTGACATAACACATGTATTCTCTCCGATATACGCCTTATACATATCGGTAGCTTCTTTGAAGTTCTGAGGCTTTATTGCATAAAGTACAACATCTTTGTCTGCAAGATCGGACACATCACCTACAACACATCCGAGATCTGCAGCCATTTTATCGCGTCCTTCCGTATCAACGGGATTCACCACAGCGATATTCTCGGCAGAGACTGTTTTTGTGGAGATAAGTCCGCCAACGAATGAACGTGCCATAAAGCCGGTACCGATAACTGCAACAGTAAGGGGATCCTGTCCGCTTGATTTTGTGCGGATCTGTCCGTTGCCGTGCACCTTATACTTATATGAAGTAAGCTCACGGAGTCCCATAGGGCCTCTTGCATGGAGGTTTTGTGTAGAAATACCGATCTCCGCACCGAAACCGAACATTCCGCCGTCGGTATAACGTGTACTTGCGTTATGATTTACGCATGCGGCATCGACACAATCCTGGAACTGCTTTGCCACTGCACGATCCTCAGCAATAATAAGCTCTGTATGGCCTGAACCGAAACGGGCGATATGCTTTATTGCACACTTCACGCATCCCACGATCTTCACTGCCATATCGAGAGAGAGATGCTCCGCCTCATAATCCTCGGGGAATTTTGCAGGAAGCGCCTTCGGGAACAGCTTTACAGTATCTTCACATCCGTGGAGAGTTACTCCTGCATCGGCAAGTGCTGTGAGAAGTCCCACGGTATCGGGATAATCAGCATCTATGAGAAGAGTTTCCGCTGCGTTACACACTGACGGTCTGTCAGTCTTTGCATTGATAACGAGACGTTTTGCCATTTCGGGATCTGCGGATTTATGCACATAAACGTGGCAGTTACCAACACCTGTTTCAAGCACGGGAACTTTCGCATTATCCGCAACGGCACGGATAAGATTTCCGCCGCCACGAGGAATAAGCACGTCGATAAGTCCGCGAGATGACATCATCACATTTGATGCCTCACGGGATGTATCACAAAGAAGCTCTACGGAATCCGCAGGGATAGCCGTACCCTCAAGTGCAGATTTGATGACCTTGACCATAGCTTTATTGGAATTTATTGCAGTAGCGCTTCCGCGGAGGAGCACTGCGTTACCCGTTTTAAGGCAGAGGCAAGCGCAGTCTGCGGTAACATTTGGACGCGCTTCATAGATTATTCCGATAACACCCATAGGCACACGGACTTTATCGATAAGAAGTCCGTCTGCACCTTTGAATGACTCAATCACCTCTCCCACAGGATCGGGGAGAGAAGCCACCTGACGGATACCGTCAGCAATTCCGACGATACGCTCAGCGGTGAGAGTGAGTCTGTCGAGCATTGAAGCGCTTCCCTCAAACGCATCCGTATCAAGCTTATTTGCTGCAAGGATCTCGTCGGTATGCTCCACAAGCACATCCGCCATTCTGAGAAGTGCGGCATTCTTCTCCTCAGTTGTTGCTGTATTCAGCACTGCCGCTGCCGCTTTCAGCTTTCCACACTGGACGGCAAGTGATTCTTTTATATTTTCCATTGTTCTTTTTTGTGAGAGACCTTTTTGAAAAAAGTTCTCTCACGCTCTCCCAAAAACTCTTTATATATCGGCATAGCTTCAATTTAAGAATGAACACATCTCACGACCATCCTCCCGACGATTCCTTCGGAACGTCGGGCGAACATCTCTTTCATATTTCGGCACTACTTCAGCCGAGGGATAACGATATCACACGACCGGGCTGAGCCCGGAGGCTTATATCGGCACTACTTCAGCCGAAAATTAAAAATCAAAATGTCTCATCCACCATAGACACCCAGTTATCTCTGTTTATAGCCTCGCCGAAATTCCCGGCACTTCCGTTCTGTGCAAGCTCCATTACGCGGAGAAGCTCATCCTTTGAATAGTTCACTACTCCGAGGCCGAGATACTCATGGCTCTCACAGCGGTAAACCTTTACAACGTCTCCTGCCTTGAAATCCCCCTCGGCAGCACGTATACCTGCAGGCAAAAGGCTCTTTTCCTTAACGGTCACAGCCTCAGCCGCACCGTTATCTATGTACAGATTTCCTGCGCTGTGGGAATAGAATGCCATCCACTGAAGCCTCGTTCTGAGAGAATCCTCAGCTTTGAAAAGCGTTCCCTCTCCCTCTCCGGAAACTGCAGTCTTGATTGAATCGGCATCATGAGATGAACAGATGAACACGGGAACGCCTGCCTTTGTGGCAAGAGCCGCACCTCGTATCTTCGTAATCATTCCGCCGGTACCCACAAATGATCCTGCATCACCTGCAAGGGCACGTATCTCCGGGGTGATCTTCTCCACCACGGGGATCCGCTTCGCAGTGGGATCCTTTGAGGGATTTCCTGTATAGAGTCCTGCCACGTCTGTGAGAAGGATCAGAAGATCCGCATGAAGCATCGCCGCCACCTGGGATGCGAGAGTATCGTTGTCACCAAGCTTCAGCTCATCTACAGCGATTGTGTCATTCTCATTTATGATCGGCACAGCACCTTTTTTTATAAGGATCTCCATTGCGTTAAATGCGTTGGTATAACGTCTGCGGTCGGCAAAGTCATCTCTTGTAAGAAGGATCTGCGCACCGACGTAACCTCGTGCTTCAAGGCACTTGTTATACTCTTCAAGAAGAAGTCCCTGTCCTACTGCGGCAGATGCCTGCTTTGCGGCGATGGTCTGCGGGCGTGATCCGTAACCGAGCGAACGGAACCCGGCGGCAATAGCACCGGAGGACACGAGCACTACCCTGTGCCCTTCATCCTTCAGATCACATATTTGTCTTATAACATCGGCGGCTCTGTCCTTTGCAAGACTTCCGTCCTTTTCGGTAAGTGAGCTTGTACCCACCTTTACTACTATCAACTTTTTCATGGTATCGGAATTTGCCTTTCTTTTCTCAATCTGTTCTGCCGCGCTTGGCTATCATTTCCTGCTTCAGACTCCAAAGCTTTTCCGACAGGTCAACATAATATTTATGAGGATTCTCAAAACGGAGCACCTCATCCCACATAGTATCAAGCTCACGTCTGCAGTGATCTCTGACTTCTGCAAGAGGCGGGAACTTGTAGACAAGCTCACCGTCCCTGAAGATCGGAACTTTGAGCTGACGGAGAGTATAATCCGTCATAGTTTTACGCTTCCATGTGAAATCAGGATCGAATATCTCGAAAGCCTCGGTGTCGTCCACCGCTTCATCCTGGAGGCACATAAGATCCGCCTCAGCCTTACCCGTTTCCATGGAGTAGAATCTGTACAGCTTCTTGAAGTGAGGATTCGTGATCTTCGCCTCATTTTCGCTGACCTTTATTTTAGGTGTGATGACACCGTCTTTTTCAATAGCACAAAGCTTATAAACTCCTCCGAATACGGGATCACTCTTTGCGGTGATAAGTCTCTCACCCACACCGAAAGCATCAATACATGCACCCTGGCGGAGAAGCTCTCCTATAAGATACTCGTCAAGAGCGTTTGATACAACGATACCGCAGTCATAAAGTCCTGCCTCATCAAGCATAGCTCTTGCTTTTCTTGAAAGGTATGCGATATCGCCGGAATCTATTCTGATGGAACAAAGCTTTTTGCCCATGGGCCAAAGGATATTCTTTACCGCCTTTATCACATTGGGAATTCCCGATTCAAGAACACTGTAAGTATCAACAAGGAATGTGGGCTTATCGGGATAGAGGCGGCAATAAGCCTCAAAAGCCTCATACTCCGTAGGGAACATCTGCACCCAGGAATGTGCCATGGTCCCGCCTGCGGGGACACCGAACAGTTTGTCTGTAAGAGTGCAGGCGGTAGAGGAAACTTCTCCGATATACGCTGCTCTCGCACCGAGTACGGCCGCATCCTCTCCGTGAGCTCTCCGAGAGCCGAATTCTGAGATCGGTCTGCCGTCGGCGGCTCTCACCATACGGCTCGCCTTGGTTGCGATAAGCGACTGATGATTTATACACATCAGCACGTATGTTTCAATAAATTGCGCCTCGATAACGGGTGCACGAACGGTTATAAAAGGCTCTCCGGGGAAAATGACCGTACCCTCGGTCACAGCCCAGATGTCACCTGTAAAGCGGAATCCTCTGAGGTATGAGAGGAACTCCTCATCAAAACGACCTGTATCTCTCAGGTACATTATATCATCTTCAGTAAACCGGAGGTTTTTTACATAATCTGCGATCTGCTCAAGTCCTGCGGCAATAGCATATCCTCCACCATCGGGATTCTTTCTGAAAAACACATCAAAATATGCAATGGTATCAGCCATTCCGCTGTGGAAATAGCCTCTGCCCATTGTAAGCTCGTAAAAATCACACAGTAGTGTGAGGTTTTCTTTAGCAAACATTGACTTTCTCCTTTGTGTCATAATGCTCCATTATTATTATAGTATCATTCAGTAGTAAAATCAATAGACTTCCCCCGAAAATACAATTTCTCCAAACATATTTTACCCGATTTGCTTCCGATTCTTGACACACCAGTATATATATTATATAATTATGGTAGTTTTTTCAAAGGAACGGTATCATAATGAAGCTTGTAAAATCAATTATTTCAGTAATTCTCACCGTGACACTGCTCTGTACCTTCGGATGCGGGGATAGTTCCGGCAACAAAAATGATAAAAAGAATCTGCCCATGGAGAGTCCCAATTTTATATTTACCGAAGATATGGTTCTCTACATGGTCTCATACACAGAAATGATGTATGCAGAGGAGATGAATGCGGCAGGTGTTGATTATACAAAGCCTCTGTCTGAGCAGAAAAGAAATGATGATGAGAGCTGGGGTGACTACATTTACAAGAAAACTCTCGAAAATATGGAATATATGATGCTTTACAGTGAGGCAGCCTATAAGGATGACTACACCGTATCCGAGGGAATGCTCTACAAAGCAAATGAAAGCATCAGCCTTATCTCTACAACAGCATCCGATGCGGGTAAGACCGTAGAGGAGTACATAAAAGAGCTGTATGGCGAGGACGTTACTCTCGAAGGTCTTGAGACCTGCACACAGATGCTCGCTCTCTGTGAGGGATATCAGATACACCTGGAAGACAGTGCCGAGATCACTCATGAAAATATAGAAAAATATGTGGAGGAGCACACGAATGATTTTCTGAAATTCGATGCTCTCAGATTCACCACAACAAATAAAGTATTTGCAGATGAGCTTGCAGCGGCAGAAACAAAGGCGGATTTCCTTGCAATTCTCGGAAAGGTATCGGGTATCGATCTTACGGATGCCGACAAGAACGGTATTACCGATATGTTTGAAGTAAACAATGTTCCTGTATCAGCCGATATCGCAGGTGAGGCTGTGCTCGAAGAAGGTCGTGCGGTGGAAGATGTTGTTATCATCGAAAAGGATGATCAGTATGTAGTCACCATGTTCCTGAGCCTTCCCGAAAAGAAGACTGACCCCGTATACGATTACCGTATGATATACATTTCCCGTGAATCAAGCACCGATCCTTACGTTGATGCCTCCTCTCTCCGTGATCAGTGGATAGAGAAAAAAGGCGGTGAGGAAGGTTTTGCAAATCTCGCAGCAAGATACAGTGATGATCCCTCCGCATATTACGGCGGACGCATTGCCGCAGCTAAAGAAGATTTCCCCAACGAGAGTATCAGTGTTTGGGTAACTCACGAATCACGCAAAGAAGGTGACACCACTATGCTTCCCGGTGGCGAGGAAGGCGCATATGTGATCTACTTCATCCGCGGTAATGTCCCCATGTGGGAATACGAGGTAGAGACTGTTCTCCGACAGAAATATGCTGAGGAGCATGTTTCGGGAATGAAAGACGAAATCAAAAAATCCATCAAAACAAATGAAAAGCTCATCCGTGAGCTGGTAAAGTAATATGACAGAAAAAAGCATATTCATTCTCGGTGACAGCTATTCCACATTTGAGAACTACAATCCCGAAGGTTACGCGGTGTTCTATTCAGAAAACCCAAGTGTCTTAACCGATGTTTCCCGCGTGGAAGAAACATGGTGGCACAGGTTTGCCTCAGAGACAAACGGGACCGTAGTGCGGAACTGCTCCTTCTCAGGTACTACCATATGCAATTCAGGATACGGCGGATACTGCCCCGATACATCTTTTATCGGACGATTTGACAAACTTGCATCCACCGGATTCTTCAAAGATAATCACGTTGATCTGTTCTTCATTTTCGGTGGTACGAATGATTCATGGGCGGAATCTCCCGTAGGTAATCTGAAATACAATGACTTCTCTGAGGATGACCTGAGATCTGCTCTCCCCGCATTCTGTTATCTGCTGATGAGAATAAAGGAATGTGTACCTCACGCCCGTGTGGTGAATATACTTAATGATGTAGTGATAAAGAGCGAGCTTACCGACGGCTACAGAGAAGCCTGCCGTCATCTTGGTGTGGAATGTGTGGAGATAGGTGATTTTGACATCATGGAAGGCCATCCCACAGTCCTCGGAATGGAACAGATCGGGAAAGCTGTCATCACATCTCTTGAAAAATAGTTTCATCCGCTAAAAATACCCGATTTTGATTGCAAAATCCGACAAAATATGTTACAATAACCTGTAATGCGAAATTTGTCCTATGAAAGGTTTACAATAAATGATCTGTAATACAATACTTGATGCTATGGGAAATACCCCCATCATCAGACTTCAGCATATGGTCGGTCCCGAGGATGCAGAGGTCCTTGTAAAATTCGAGGGGCTGAATGTAGGCGGCTCTA
>JAZUBE010000010.1:0-8266 GCA_045638325.1 Eubacteriales bacterium | reverse complement strand
GGATATGAATGAAAAATATCCCGGTCTTCTTTATCAGATATTCGCTTACAATGATACGAACAAGCCCCCGAAGACTATCCGTCCCAATGAGTTTGTGCATGTTACATACTGTTTTGATATAATCTGTGCAAATCATCCTCTTGATGGCTCCGAGTGCTCCGACGAACCCAATCTTTGG
The DNA here is from genome assembly GCA_045638325.1 of Eubacteriales bacterium. Lineage (GTDB taxonomy): Bacteria > Bacillota > Clostridia > Oscillospirales > CAG-272 > UMGS1312. The sequence continues at coordinate 8,088 of JAZUBE010000010.1, read as the reverse complement.
GGAAGAAAGAGCTCTGATTTCGGAAAATGGTTTGAGGAGTGGTGCGAGATTACCGATAATATTTACGTATGGTTCTATTCCCTTGACACGAATTTTCACGATTATACCGTTATCCAGACGATTTACAAAGATTTCACTTATCTTAATAAAAACGGTGTAGTTGGTGTTATGTATCAGTGTACATCCTACGGTCTCGGAATGAAGCGTATTCACCGTCAGCTTGCGCACGCACTGAACTGGGATATCGATATGACCGAGGAGGAATACTACGCACTCTACGAGCGTCTCATGGAAAAAGAGTACGGTCCCGGATGGGAGTACATCAGTGAGTATGAGACTATCATGAAAGAAGCACAGGACCGTGTAGGCTGCTTTGTAGGATGGGGTTGGTCTTATCCCGTTCAGATGAACAACAATTACTACGACACATTCTACTATGTTACCGAATTCGATTATATCGTGGAGCTGTTCGACCGTGCGATTGCCATGGCGGAGACTTCAGGACAGCTCAGGAGATGCGAGCTTCTAATGATAAGTGCGCTTTATAAGGGATGCTATTCCGAGTATTTCACTGCGTACGAAAACGGAGATGACGAAAGAATCGCTGTTCTTTCCGAGAGATTCGACCGTGCCATGGAGCTTATGAGGAAGAATGGATTCAATCTTAATAATGAGCTCGGTCGGTATTACACTGTAGACGGTACGCTCTGTTCATTCCACTATACTTCCATTGAGGATGCGGCGTGGCTTGACTGGTACATAAAGTGGGATATACTCCGTCCCGATCACAAAAAGCCCGAGCCCGATAAATATGTGGGAGCTGAGAGGCGTCCTATGCTGTATTTCTGATATTTGCATGTGAATAAAATTATGCGGAGCAACTTCCAAAGGAAGCTGCTCCGCTGTTTTTGTGAAATTTAATGCCGTTACTTTGCGAAAGTCACGTCGAATTTTGACTCTATTTCGGCGGTAATCTCCTCTATCTTTGCAAGATATTCGGTATAATCGCTTTCCCATTCGGCTGTGTCGTTTCCGCTTTGTCTGATATCGGGAAGATCATACTTTTCATCAAGCATTTTTCCGTAGAAGGAAGTTACCTTTACCGATGCGGGGGCATTGACATGGCTGTATTCGTTCATGTCCGTCGTGAAGTCGAATCCGATCTCATCAAGGTGGAAAAGGGAATTATAGTAATCCACACCCCACTTCTCAGCAAATTCGGCAGTTTTGTTGTAGATCTTCTGCTGATAATCTCCCGTGACCGAGTTGTTATCCACATCTGCACGGTATGGAAGGACAGTCAGAAGAAGCTTTACATCCTTTTCACGACATAACTTCACGATCTTTTCAAGGTAAGTAAATGGAGCCGTGGGTATCTCCTCGGTCTCATTCACGGGAACGGGAACAAAGGGATCAGTGAATTTTTCCACATTCTTCAGAAGCTGATAGGTCTCGTTGAAGGTGTCATGTATCGTGTAATCGTATTTGCGAAGATCCTTCCATCTGCCATGGTAGAGAAGGTAGTTTATGAAAAACTCCGATTCATTCACATCAACAAGATCGTTTATTGCCTCTATCTTGTTCATGGAGAGGGGCAGGTTGTCAACTGCCTGGTGGAATCTCGTTGTAGTAAAGTAATTCTCGGGATAGAACAGACAGAAGAGATCCACGATAACAAGCTCGGGGGAATGTCTGTCGATCATCTCTTTGACGATATAGTAGGTGGTGGGAACAGACTGAGCTGCGGTGGAGACATTGCACGATGTAATGCCGAACTCACCGAAAAGCTGTGCCGGCTGGATGCTGTACTGCATATGGCTGGAACCTGCAAGGATAACATCATAGCTCTCGTCGGGCTTTCCCGTTATTACACCGAGGGCCTCCGATTCGCTTTTGTTGCGGAGCACTTCACCGGTGCAGTTGAAAATTATGATGAACAAAAGGAGAAACACGACACCCTTAACAGTCCATAAAGCAAGATCTTTTGTATTTGGTTTCATACTTTTTCTCCTTTATCAGAACTGGAAATAAATAAACTGGGAGGCGTCGTAATTGCTGCCGTAGATGCCAAAGATGAGCACAAAGAACAGTGCTCCCAGATACAGCGCGTATCTGAACCAGAGTCCCTGACTGAGCACCCACTCGCGGATCTCCATCTTCTTGTACTTGGCAACGCTGACCGCAAAAAGCACGGCAATGGAGATATTAAGGATTGACATATCCATTTTATCGATGCCGAAGTAGTAGAGAGAACCGTCGGTGAACATCCAGATATTGAATTCGGAGAACATATTCTTTATGAGAAGAATTGCATCCGAGAAGCTGTTGGCACGGAAGAATATCCATGAAAAGCATATGAGGATGAAGGTGCATATAACACTGAGAAGCTTTGAGCTGAATGTGCCCTTGCCACCGCCGAATATCCGTGAAACTTTTTCACGCAGAGGTTTTGTTACGGAGCCGATCACCTGATAAGCTCCGTTAAGTGCACCCCAGATCACAAAGGTCCAGTTTGCGCCGTGCCACAGTCCGCTTACAAGGAATACAACCATAAGGTTAAAGTATTTTCTCACGGTACCTTTGCGGTTTCCGCCCAGGGGGATATAGAGATAATCACGGAACCATGTGGAAAGGGAAATGTGCCATCTGCGCCAGAATTCCGCAACGGATTTTGAGAAATACGGTGTGTCGAAGTTTTTCATAAGTGAGAAGCCCATGACCTCGGCAGCACCTCTTGCGATGTCCGAATAGCTTGCGAAATCACAGTAGATCTGTATAGCGAAAAGCACCGTTGCGATAACTACGGTAAAACCGACACTTGTTCCGGGATTATTGTATACGGAATTGACAAAGAATGCAGCGCGGTCTGCGATAACGAGCTTCTGGAAAAATCCCCAGAGCATGAGCATGAGACCACGTGTAACACGCTTTGGCTCGAAATAGTGGCGCTCACTTATCTGGTGAAGAAGATTTGACGATCTCTCGATAGGACCTGCAACGAGCTGAGGAAAGAAGGATACGAACAGAGCGTATTTCAGGAAATTCTTCTCATGTGCCACGTCTTTTCTGTACACATCCATAGTATAGCTGAGAGCCTGGAATGTGTAGAAGGATATGCCCACGGGAAGAAGCAGATCAAAGCCGGGGTCTACCAGTGTAAGGCCTGCGGCACCGAGAACGGAATTTATGTTGTCGATAACAAAATTGAAATACTTGAACATAAAAAGTATTCCCAGATTCAGGGTGAAGCTTATGGCAACGCTCCATTTTTTAAGATGAGGCTTTGAGCGTCTGTCGGCAGCTTCGATAGCAAATCCGGAAAGATAGGTGATTGCCGTGGAGGTGAGCATCAGAAGGGCGTATTTGGGATTCCAGCACATATAGAAGAAATAGCTGGCTGCAAGGAGCCAGATATATCTCACCTTGTGAGGAATCAGAAAATACATCAGCGTCACTGCGGGGAAAAACACTATGAATTGCAGAGAATTAAAAAGCATACAGATCTCCCTGATGAATAGAATTAATACATAGATCATTATATCATAAACGAAGATTCTTTGCAATACGGATTTACCGCATAAAGCTTTTCTCCGGGATGTGTCTGTGCATGGTGATTCTGCCGTATTATCCGATATTTTTTGAAAAAATCGCTGAAAGGTATTGACAAATATTTGAACATGTTCTATAATTGAACATGTTAAGGTATTGAACGCGTTCAAATTATCTGCGGATTGATGAGCAGCGTGTAAAATAGTACAGGAGATTTAATGATGGTGCACAAACACAGAGCGAGTACAACCAAATATGAGATAATACGGGAAGCAACTGAAACATTTCTGGAGAAAGGGTATACTGTAACGTCGGTCAGATCGATTGCGGCTGAGCTTGACATGACTCCCGGACTTCTGATGTATCACTTTTCCACAAAGGAGCATCTTCTGTGTGAGCTTGTAAATATGCTGTGCGATTTCCAGTGGCAGCTCATGAATACAATGGTAGATGACGGAAACTCATCGCTGATGGCACTTTGTCTTGAACTTGCGACCATTGCGGCGGTGTGCGAGGAAAACGAAGTTCTGAGGGATTTCTACACCGCATCATATTCTCACCCGCTGACACTTGGCACTATCCGAAAAAATGATAAGGAACGTGCAAAGCTGATATTTGCGGATTATTGTTCTGACTGGACCGATGAACAGTTTGCTGAAGCTGAAGTGCTCGTATCCGGTACGGAATACGCCACGTTTATGACCACAGGAGATGAAGTGCCTCTTGATGTGAGGATATCCGGGGCACTGAACAACATCATGACGATCTACGGTATTCCTGAGGAATTACGGAAGATGAAAATAGAAAAGATCCTCGCCATGGATTACCGGAATATCGGACTTCACATCCTTGATGAATTCAAAAAATTCGTCAATGATACAAATGAGCAGATCTTTGAAGAACTCTGATAAAAACACTATAAAAAATAATATTCTCAGGAGGTAGAGAAATGAAAACAAAAATGAGGATAATGAGTATCGTCATCACACTTGCGATGCTTATGGGAATGCTGCCGGTATACTCATCAGCAGAGTATTATCCGGTCATCGCATTTGAAGAGGAAGTCATCGTCACACTCGACGGTGAGACTGTCACCGAGATTATATACAAGTTCGTTCCCGAAGAGGACGGCGAGTATATGTTCAAGTCATACGACAATGACTGCGATCCTTATGGTGAGCTTTATGATGCGGATATGGAACTGCTCACCTACAATGACGACTATAACGACTCCAATTTTATTTTCGCATATGATCTTACTGCAGGTGCAACTTATTACATTAAAGCAAGACTTTACGACACCGCACAAAGCGGTACGTACAGCCTGATAGTTAAAAAATTCGTTTCCGCAACAGGTATTACCATTATAAATGAATACGGGGATGATGTTGACTGTGGAGAAGTATTTGAAGGTGATTATATAATCTTCTCAGAAATCTTTGAGCCTGCCGAGGCGGTACCCGAGGAAGTGGAGTGGTCGTGTGACAGCGACATCATATATTTATCAAATGGTTTTGTATGGGCGCTTGAAGCCGGTACCGTTACCATCACTGCTACTTCTGAGTCCGGTTTTACCGATTCCGTGACCTTAACTGTAAAAGAGGCTACGGAGATGGAACCTGACACTGAATATACCATAACTTGCGGCGACAGTTGCGAAAACTCTTCCGTGTTTAAGTTTACTCCCACAGAGACAGCCATGTATTCCGTCATAACTGAAAGCGATACTTACATTAATAAGGATATCTGGTTCAGTTACAAAAATGAGGATGGTTCTCTTACACCGGAATATTATGATGATTATTGCTACAATGAAGTTACCGGAGATTTTCGTGGTGATTATGAATTTGAGGCGGGCAAGACCTATTTCATTTTTGTGGACCACGCGCACGATATCACAAAGAGCTTTAATGTGAAGCTCTTCCGTTCCGTTTTTGCAACGGACATGAGTTTCTCTCCCGACGCCTACTCCGGAGCATACGGCACAGTGGTTCAACTGAAACCGGTATTTCTCCCCGAAAATGCGATCCCCGAGAATGTGACTTATGTTTCATCCGATGACAGTATCGTATCAGTTGACACAGACGGTATTGCCAGATTTCTCAAGATCGGTGAGGTTACTATTACTGTAACGAGCGAGAACGGCTTATCCGTTACTATTCCTGTCACCGTTACCGACGTGCCTTCTATCGCTATTGAAAAGGAAGAGAGCGTAAGCATCAAAACTCCCGGAGAATTCAGCATCTTTAAGTTTATTCCCGTGAAAGACGGAGAATACCGCTTTGAATCAACAGGCGGGCTTGATACCTACGGCTACATTCTTGATTCCGAAGGAAACATACTCGTTGAAAATGACGGCGGTACTGATTTCGCCTGCTACTATGAAATGACTGCAGGTACTACATATTACCTGAAGTCAAGAATATATTACACAGATAGAACCGGGTCATTTAATGTAAAAGTGTCCGAGGTCGACGAGTACGGCGAGGTTATCCACAATATCGGATCGTACACCTACGATGATGAATTCCACTACGGTATCTGCGACAGCTGCGGAGAGAATGTGACACAGCTGCACAGCTTCGATCCTGAAAATAATACCTGCGTCTGCGGATACATTCATACTCATTTGATCGAATATTACTACGATTCGGAATACCACTACGGCAATTGTTATGAATGTGGTGTATACGTTAACGAAGAGCACTCTGCCGATGAAAACGGTTACTGCATCTGCGGATACTTTGTTCATGAACACGTATATCGTTGGTATGAGGCAGACACTGATGAGTATCACATGGCCGAATGTGCAATTTGTCTTAATGACATCTACTTAGTTCATGAGTTTGACGAGGACGGCAACTGCGTCTGCGGATACTTTGTACATGAACACACATATGAATTCACCAACGGTCACAATGATCAGAGACACTTTGTCAGATGTACCGTGTGTAATATAGAGACAATGTTCTCACATGAGTTTGATGAGGGCGGCATCTGCACCTGCGGATACGTTTACCATTTCCATGAAGGTAAGGAATTCTACAAATACACAAATAATCACTACGGCACATGTGATATCTGCAACGTCTACTACAATGAAGATCACAGCTACAACGATGACGGTATATGTATTTGCGGTGCTATGGATCATGAACATGAGAACACAGAGATCGTTGATGCAAATATTGATTATCACGAAGAAATCTGTGTTGACTGCGGTGTGAGCGTGGTGAGCGTAGATCACTATTATGACGAATCAGGTTTCTGTGAATGCGGACGTATATATGGCGAAGATTTTTACCCTATATACATTGGCGATAACATTATCCTTGAAAACGGAGAATATCTTCTCGCTGACGGTACCGTGACCGACGTTGAGCCCGAAGACGAAGAATGGGCAGCACATTACGAAAGCGGTGAACTTACTCTCGGAGATATTGAAATTGAATCCGAATACTACGGAATCTACTGCGATTCAGGTGATGTATCAATAGTTGTCAACGGAAATGTCAATATCAACGCCGCAGAGTCTGACGGAATCTATGTGGCAGATAACCTTTTTATAAGCGGTACAGGTACACTGACGATCACCTCCGGTGACGAAGGAATTGACAGTGATAACGACATCACTATCGATGATGACGTTACAATTATAATAAACTCGGGTGATCACGGAATCGAGTCTGAAGAAACGCTTACCGTAAACAGCGGTAATATCGTCATAATCGCAGGCGATGACGGCTTTGACATAGGTTATGCTCTGATAAATGACGGTATCATTATTATAAACGCCGAGGATAACGGTATTGATGCTATGTTTGATGCCGAGGTGAACGGCGGATATATCAACATAACCACAGAGGATAATAATGGTATTGAAGCATCTGAAAATCTCAGTATAAACGATGGTACTGTTGTTATAAGTGCCGGTGAGTACGGCTTCATGGCAGGCATTGATTTGGAATACGATGATAGTACGCTCAGTATAAACGGAGGACAAATCTCCGTAAATGCAGCCATTGCTGCTCTCTGTTCCGCTAATCCTATCATTATTGCCGAGGATATGGGAACTGTGGACATTGTTACGGACGAATATGACTATTTCGTTTCTGCTGACAGTTATCTTGTACTCCCTGCATATATGAATGAAGACGTTATCGTTACACTTTCCGAGGATACCGGTTACTACACAGGCGAGGATCTGACTCCCGAAATTATCGTTACCGACAGTAACGGAGATTGTCTCATCGAAGGTATCGACTATATCGTAGAATGGTCTGCGGATGAGATCATAGAGGAGGGCGTGTATTTTTCGATAATTATCGGTATAAACGATTACGAAGGATTTACAGAATACAAAATCTTTACCGTTGAGAATCACGTAATTTACGTGGGCGGCATTGCAATGCATGATGGTGATTATCTCGCAAACGGCGCTGATGTTGCAACCGACGTAATGCCCGAAGGCGGATACGCATATTTCAAGGATGGCGTACTTGAGCTGAACTCCTATGTATATGAGGGAGAGGGTTATAC
>JAZUBE010000009.1:0-3706 GCA_045638325.1 Eubacteriales bacterium | reverse complement strand
AATTACTGTAAGCATATGCGGCAGCAGCTCTTGCATTCCCGGTGATCGCAACAGGCACAGACACATCCACAGGCCTTTCACACACTACAGTCGCGGCACCACGCCTTACGGCATCCGCGGCATACAGATGTCCGTCCGTATGCGTTCCCGGAATACATATAAACATATCACCCGGACACACATACATGGAATTTGTTTTAATACCTGTTATCTCGGTAATACAAAACTCCGAATCAGCATAAAAGCTGTTCCCTCTGAGCACTTCTCCTGCAAACATAAGAAACCTCCGAAATTTTATTCCTTCAACTTCTTATGTTTTTAACTTCCGGTATCAGTCCGACGTATCCATGTATCTTAGTTCGATCGTTACTACAGTTCCCTCCGGAATCATAGTATCCTCCATAACAGACTGATTTATTACTATCGCTCCTTCTTCATGTCCCTCGGCACCTGTTATCCTTATATTAAGTCCTGCATTGACAAGGATTCTGTTTGCCGCCTCAGCAGTCTTACCAACAAGATCAGGCATCTTTACATCAGCCTTCGGTTTTTCACCGTTTGTATACAGGATAACCCTTCCCTTTGACTGGCTGATGCTCTCACCTGCGGCAGGAAGCTGTCCCGTAACGGTATCTCCGTCACCTACCACCTCGCAGGAAAGCCCGCGCCATTCCAGATCACTCTTTGCCGCTTCCACAGTGCTGTCAACACAGTTCGGAACGGTAATTTCAACTTTTTCAAGGTCTTTGTCTGTATACTCAGCCTCATAGCCGAGATAAGGAAGAACAAAGGAAAGAAGATTTGAAACATATGGTGCCGCTACTCTTGAACCGTACACCACTCCGTTTGTAGGCTCATCCACAACGATAAGCACAGCAATCTCGGGATCATCCGCAGGAGCGTACGCAACAGTCGAACCAACACGATAGTATGGCTGATTTCCGTGCTGTGCGATAAGATCTCGTTTCTCGGATGTACCGGTCTTAGCCGCCACCTTATACCCTGCAACATAGGCATTTTTAGCACCACCGTCACCGGACACACCTTCTTCAAGGATATCGGTGACAGTTTTTGTGGAATCGGCACTGACCACCTGTCTCTCAGGTTGTGTATTGTACTCGGCAACTATGTTGCCGTCGCCGTCTTTTATTGATTTTATCACATGGGGTGTAACAAGGTAACCGCCGTTCGCAGCAGTAGCCACCGCACGTATCTGCTGAATAGGTGTTGTTTTAAATGTCTGACCGAATGCATATACCGCAAGGGATACTCCCGTGAAATCCTTCTCGGGGGTTACGATAGGTGATGCTTCAGCAGGAAGATCTATTCCCGTTCTTCCGAGATATCCGAAAGATCTGAAATAGTTATAGAAATTCTTTGTTCCGAGTCTCTCTCCAAGGATCATCATTACCGGGTTACAGGACTGCTGGAGTCCTTCGGCAAAGCTGACCTGTCCGTGACCTCCTGCCTGGTGACACGATACGTTACCATAACCTTTTACATAGTGTTCACCTGAGCAGTAGAATCCGTCATTTCTTGTAACGACCTTCTCGTCAAACGCCATTGTAGATGTTATGATTTTGAAGGTGGATCCGGGCTCGTAAAGTCCGGTAACCGCCTTGTTAGACCACATATTATAAAGAAGATTATACTTTTTTTCGTTATATTCATCGGATTCGGGATCAAGCCCCTCAAGTTTTGTCTGAGAATCCGGATCAAGCACATAAGGATCGTTCAGATCAAACGTAGGGTAAGTACCCATGGCAAGGATAGCTCCCGTATCCACATTCATAACGATACCCGTCACTCTTTCGTTGGGGGAATTCTCCTCATATGTGGCTTTGAGCTGATTTTCAAGCTCATACTGTATATACACATCGATGGTAGTTTCGATATCGTATCCGTTTTCGGCATCAATATAGCTCTCATACTCAAATGGCATATCTTCGCTGTGAGCATCCTGTGCCGCAATATATTTACCTGATGTTCCCTCAAGAAGATTGTTATAATATCTCTCGATACCGTACACACCTGCGCCGTCTTTGTTTACAAAGCCGATAACCTGGGATGCAAGATCACTGTAAGGATATGTTCTGATAGAGGATGCACGGAGGTATATCTGACGAGTAAGATCATATTCCTTGATAAATTCCCGTACTTTTTCAGCAGATGCCTCATCCACCTCTTTTTTAATGACCTCGTACCGACGTCCTTTAAGCCCTGTTTTTTCAAGAACCTCATCCTCATCAACACCGAGTATCTCTGAGAGGCCCTTAGCTATAAGCTCATCCATAGGGAGACGTTTCTCACGTTCCTTTTCATCAACCCACACATATTCGCTGTCCGTGCCTGTCTCAGCCTCTGCCATAGCATCGATTATATCCTGAGGAGATATGAAAATAAGGTAGTTTGAGGAATTAGCCGCAAGAATATTACCGTTACAGTCGAAGATCGTACCTCTTTCCGGATTCACCTCGGTGGAAACGGTCATCTGGTCAAGAACCTTTGTCTTATAGTATGAGTGATCTCTTATCTGAAGTACCGCGAGAGTACCGATCATGACCGCTGCTACGATACCGAATGCGCCCATCATTACACCCGTACGTTTGAAGGTAGATCTGTCTATTCTCTTTTTCTGACCGTTCACAATCATCACCTCCGACGCGGTATATCATTATAATATACTACGGAAAACAGCACAGTATTCCAAAAACGCCATTCTCCCGAAAACCCGTAAAGGTGGCGTACTGATTTTGCACGCCACCATTTAATCAAAGCCTGTTCCGCAGTGTCACGGATCAGTTAAAATACTCACCTATTACAGAGAGAAGAGCTGAAAATCCCCCTTCTTCTGTCTCAGTCTCTTCGCCCCTCATAATCTCTACTCTGTCAGAGGCAGACACAGATACAAACTTAGACTGCACCATATCACTTGAGACCATACCGATCTCCTCAACAGCAATACGCTCGATCTCTCTGATATCCTCACGCTGTGCGATCTGTACCTCAAGCTTCTCAGCTTCGGCATCAAGTGTTTTTTGCTCAGCCTTCAGACTGTTTATCTCGCTGTTACACTCATTGATCTGCGAAAAGCTGAACAGCATTGCCATCAGCATAACTGCACATATTCCGATAAGAGTTATAAGTCCGATAGGGAAAGGACTCTTCTTTACTCTGTGCTCAGCAACATGGCGGTCAGCAAATGCATCCTTAACCACCTCGATGATATTACGTCTCTCACGTACTCCGTCAGCACTAACAAGCACCGCATGCCTTGCACCGGGAATATTGGAACGACCTCGTCTGAGTGCTCCCGAAGGAACTGCACCCTGCGCATAGCGTCTTCTGGGAATAGAATCTTTCTTTGCGGATGCGACTCTTACTCTTTCTCCCGCCGCATATGCTCTCGCAAATGTTCCTTCATATGTTTTATTCTTCTGTGTATTTACCGCTGTAGCAGGACGCTTTGCACTGCGCACACCGGCATTATTCTTTACTACATTATTATTACGTACGGAAAAGCGTGTATTTTCCACAGCATCACGACGTACGCCCACATTCTGAGCATTGAATGAACGAGGCTGTGCTGCAGCCATAGTCTGCGCACTCACTCTTCTTCTCGTAGGGATAGCTCTGTCAGCTGTTTTTGTATCATCAATCTTACCGAAAAACGAGAGAACTGATGCAGTTTGAAGTCGGATCGTAG
>JAZUBE010000008.1:0-1739 GCA_045638325.1 Eubacteriales bacterium | reverse complement strand
AACATAGGCATATATACATTCTCGTGACCGAGTGCCTTGAAACGTGCATCAAGGTTCGCCTGAATATTTTCCCAGATAGCGTAACCGTAGGGACGAATGATCATGCATCCCTTTACGCTTGAATAGTCGATGAGGTCAGCCTTGGTACAGATATCAGTATACCACTTGGCAAAGTCCTCATCCATAGAAGTGATCTGATCGACCATTTTATCGTTTTTCATTTTATATCTCCTGCTTGTTTTGTATATGTAGTTATTTTACCTTGAAATAACGAATTTGTCAAGGTTTTCACGCTTTTACGAGCCTTGCAAATGAACCCATGAGCTTTTTTGTGCCCACTTTTTCAAAATCTATCTCGTAGAGCATATCTCCGCCCATGGCTTTTGCTGTAACGATAGTACCCGTACCGAAGGTTGCATGGCGTACCTTATCACCTGGGGAGAATGATTCGGCAACATTAACAGTCTGCTTAGGCTTTGATGTGGAAGTCGTACTTTGGTAAGATTTTGATGCGGTACCGCTGAAGAGTGTCTTGCCGCCGGATTTTGAGGAAACAGAAGATCTCTGATATCCACCTGATCTTGTACCTCCGAAACCACTGTCGTATCTTTCACCGATGTAATCTCCGTCATCGAAGAATGAGTTTGTGGTATCTTTCTTATCGAGGAGCCACGGTGGTATTTCATCAACGAATCTTGAAAGTCTGTTATACTGAGTGCTTCCGTTGAGCATACGCTCATGAACATGAAGAATATGAAGTTTTTCTTTAGCTCTTGTGATCGCAACGTAGGCAAGTCTTCGTTCCTCTTCGAGATCAGCGGGATCGGCAGAAGAACGGAAGCTGGGGAAGATCTCCTCCTCCATTCCGGGAAGAAATACTACAGGAAACTCCAGTCCCTTTGCACTGTGTATCGTCATAAGTACAACTGCATCGGCGCTCTCATCGTATTTGTCAACATCGGAGACGAGAGCAACATCTTCAAGGAACTCTGAAAGAGAAGGAGTTTCTGTGCTTTCTTCATATGTACTTGCTGTTGAAACGAGCTCACCCAGGTTGTCGAGTCTGTCAACTTCTTCTTCACCCATAGACCGGATCATTTCCTCGTATCCGGATACGTCCATTACCTTTTTTATAAGTGCCGAAGGGAGAAGGTTTACAGCAGATTCTCGTAGAGCATCCATCATTTCGGCAAAAGTCTGCATTTTCTTTGCTGATGATGAAAGCTGTGGGTATCTCGGAGCATTACGCATAAGCTCAAGAAGGGAAATGCCTTCCGTTGAAGCGATCATCTCGGCTTTTGCTATGGAAGTATCACCGATACCTCTCTTGGGGATGTTGACAATTCTCCGAAGATGAACGGAATCAAGAGGATTGTTTATGACACAAAGATATGCAATGATATCTTTGATTTCCATTCGGTCAAAGAATCGTACACCGCCGAGCAGCCTGTAGGGAATACCGCTTTTTGCCATAGCCTGCTCAATGGATCTCGACTGAGCATTCGTGCGGTAAAGCACTGCAAAATCACGATATTGCCGCTCCCCGTCTTTTATGGCATCGGTGACGGTATCACAGATGTGACGGGCTTCATCAAGCTGGTTTTTCAGTTTCACAAGGGAGATGGAATCACCCTCGGCACCGTCAGTCCAAAGATTTTTTCCGCGTCTGCCTTCGTTTTTTTTGATAACGCCGTTGGCGGCATCAAGAATAGTTTTGGTTGAACCATAATTCTGCTCCA
>JAZUBE010000007.1:0-3087 GCA_045638325.1 Eubacteriales bacterium | reverse complement strand
GACCGCTTGGCCTCCGACTTCTGCTCGTATACCGTGTGACTGTTGAACCTTATGTGCTTTTTACATCTCTTTATACTATCTTTTCTCTTATGATGATGGGCCTTGGTATATATCTCCACAGATCAAATCTCAAGCGAATATCTCAGGGATGTGAGTCCAAGGTTTCATTTAAGTCAAAGAAGTCTGAGGCAGACGACGATGACGAATAAAGCGACTACTTTTGCTGCATATGCGGAGACAGCTGCAGTTTGCGGAACTCTCCGTTGCGTGACGTTTTCTGCACCTCGTGATAAGTCTTCGGAAGTAAAGAAGGTTCGTGGTGAACTTAGGCAGATCGGTGGTAAGACTGTGCTTCAGCTTGAATATTCTCTCACTGAAGGCAGACTTCGCCATGATAATATTCCGATGGAGCCCGGAACTATTCTTGAGAGAGTAGAGAAGATGATAGACCCCGTTCTCTTTGAACATGAGTTCACCCGTGCAGAGCTTTACGCGGGAGATGGAAGTGCTTCTCTTATGATCTCCAAAAAAGGTAAGATATCCCTTGTCTGTTCCCCGAAATTTGAGACGGTGATTGAGAGCAGAACAGATGCGGAAGTAAGAGGTAACGACCGTAAGAAGACATACATAATTCCTGAGGATGCAAAATTTCTTCAGGTGCTCGGAGTGTCGGATAAAAACGGTCGTGTCCACGATAAGAAACGCGCGAAATTCCGCCAGATCAACCGTTTCTCGGAATATGCATCGGATCATCTTTCAAAAATGACCGACGATGAGTTGTTTATTGCAGATATGTGCTGCGGTAAAAGTTACCTCAGTTTTGCGCTTTATTATCTTGTGACCGAGGTTCTCGGTAAAAGATGCAGAATGGTCTGTGTCGATCTGAAAAAAAGCGTAATTGATGATGTTTCCGCCGTGGCAAAGGACTGTGGATTCGACGGAATGGATTTTGTCTGCGCCGATATTTCAAAGTACAGTGTTACAGAAGTTCCGCATATGGTGGTGTCTCTGCACGCCTGCGATATTGCCACGGATATGGTGCTTGATTTTGCAATAAGAAGCGGTGCGAAGACCATACTTTCCACACCGTGTTGTCACCATGAAATGTCAGAGCTTCTTGCCTCGCCTGCGCTTGAGTTTATTGCGGAGAATTCCGTGCTTCGGCAGAAGCTGTGTTCTGCGGCAACAGATTCCCTGAGACTGCTCAGAATGAAAGCGGCAGGGTATAAGTCCGATGCGGTGGAGTTTATCGATCCTGAGGATACTCCGAAGAATGTTATGCTTAGGGGAAAATATACCGGTAAACGCGATGCAAAGTCAGCGGAGAGGTATCGCGCGGCGTACCAATTCCTTACAGGTAAGGATGTACCTGAGATCCCGGAGAGGGAACTTTGAGAAATAATTAAAGCCACCTAAAGGGTGGCTTTGTTATTTGTGAAAGAGTGACTAAAAGTAGTATAAGTAGGGGTAAAAACAATCAAAGTAGTGTGTTCTACCGGGCATTTCTCAAAAAATACGGCCCACAAAGATCGCATTCATGAGTTTTAATATATGTCCACGAATAATCTTTAGCAACGACATAAAACTCTGTCAGGTTCTTGTCAATATTTTCTGCAGTCTCATATTGAGGAGAGAGTTTGTCCGTTACACCGCCGTTATTATACATATCACAGAAGATGCACTCGGTTTTCACAGCTTTATTAAAAGCTTGCCGTGCAGCATCTCCAATCAACAGTCCATCCGATTTGATAAGTTCCCGGGAAAAAACATGCCAAACATGTTGATCCTTGACATACTTTTCATACTGATCCTTATTGATACATTGCGCAAAATGACGCAACCATTGGTTGATGAATTTCTGCTTTGTCATAGAAAATTTAGCCATACTCTCACCTCTTTATTTAATTTTACCATACTGCTGTATTCTTGTAAAGAAAAACCTCTCTTGTCTTGGTAGACAAAATAGGTTTCTTTCGTGGTGGAGACAACCGGAATCGGGAACCACGTTTGCGTGTTCGTTTATTCAAATCTTTTGCACTACCCATTCGCAAACGCCGACGTATTTGCTACGCAAATCCGTGTGGTTCTCTTCGGCTTATGTTTCGTCAAATAACAAAGCCACCCTTTGGGTGGCTTTATTATTTGGTGGAGACAACTGGAATCGAACCAGTGACCTCTTGCATGTCAAGCAAGCACTCTAACCAGCTGAGCTATGCCTCCGTCAAACGACATATATTCTACCATAGTAACGAAAAAAATGCAATAGATTTTCATATAAAAATACAATTATCTTTTCCGAAATAATAAAAAGGGAACTGCCTCAGCAGTTCCCTTTTTATTATTCTGTTTCAACCGGTTCGGGTTCTTTTTCCGTTTCTTCGGATATTTCTTTCGTATTATCGGCGGGAGTCGTTACATCATTGGATTCAACAGCTTCTTCACCCTCGCCTACAACCACTTCTGAAGTACTGTTTTCTATAGCTTTCTCTTTCGGTTTTGCATGGGAAGGGGAGTGCTTTTTCTTTTTAATGAGGATTATCACAAAAACCACAGCCGCAATGACGAGGATACCCGCACCTGCGCACATTACGTAAAATCTTACGGGGTGCTCGTCCATGTATTCAAATACGGTCAGATCTCTTATGGGGCGAGATTCCTTGTAAGAGCATATCTCGCATTTGAATACATTTTCACCATCAAAGAAAAGTCCGGGAGTTTCTTTGATGGTACCGCTATCAAAGCTGTGTCCTACGGGATCGACAGTCTCTGTACCATCTGCACCGCATGTATTACAGAATGCCTTGCGGCTTATTACTTCTGTGCAGTGCGGAGGTGTTTTTTCACCTGTTTTGTAATCATGACCAAGTGCATCGGATATTACCGTTTCCTCAATATGACAAACGATACATTCCTGTTTGAGTTCACCCTTTTCGGTACAGGTTGGATCTTTTTGTGCAACTACTGAGAAGTTGTGACCTGCTTTGGGTTTTACTTCTTCCTCCATTTTTTCGCAAGCTGTACATTTGGTGACACGAAGTCCTTCCTCCGTACAGTTGGGCATCACGTCGGAATAGATCACGAAATCAT
>JAZUBE010000006.1:0-2078 GCA_045638325.1 Eubacteriales bacterium | reverse complement strand
AAATCGTAAGGGGAGGTGCGGGGCTTGAATGCACCGCCTCTGAGCATTGCGGCACCTGATTCATGTACAGATTTTGCGATCTCCGTGATCTGTTCGCGGCTCTCAACGGAGCAGGGGCCGGCGATCATGGCGAAATTGCCTCCGCCGATCTTCACTCCGCCTACCTCGACTACGGTATCATCGGGATGGAATTTGCGGTTTGCGCTCTTGAAGGGATCGGAGATTCGGGTGACGGTCTCCACAATGTCAAGTCCTTCGATAAGCTCGGTGTCTACCTTGGATGTGTCTCCGATAAGTCCCAGGACGGTATGAAATTCACCCTCGGATATATGAACGGACAGTCCCAGTGTCTCAAACCAGTTTATAAGACTGTCTCTCTGTTTTTCTGTTACTCCTTGTTTCAGTACGGCGATCATGATGTGTACCTCTCTTTTTGCGGTTTATGTTTTGTGTTTTCGCAGAAACTTTTTGAAAAAAGTTTCCGCACCTTCAAAAACTTTTATATTGTGTAGTTGTACGGGGCTGTGTTAGCCTTGCCTCCGGGGGAGGCTTAAATGAGGCTAAATCCGGATATTCAGCTTGTTGCGCCGTACCGCAACAAGCGTTATGGTCGTGGGATGGCTGTATCCTTTAGCTGAAGTTATGCCGAAGTATAAAAATAAGCCATGCAGCGTTTAACTGCATGGCTTTCGGTGAACTATTCTTAGTATGTCCCCGGAATTTTTTGCACGTTAAAACGCTTTTACCTTAGTGTGAGTAAAGTAAAAGTAAAAATAAAAATATGCAAAAACATTCGCAAGGATATTCTTCATACTTGATCCCTTTCCGTATCTTACGATACATCGGTATGCCTGCATTATAGCACCGCGGATTTGTGATGTCAAGAGGTCTGCGAAAATTTTCTCAAAAAGATTTTACCGATATCGCTCCCGCCGGAACATACACCACAACACTATAATTATATCATACTCCCTATGCAAGTGTCAACAGTTTATTGTATGATATGCTGTATTTCTACCCTTTAAACAAAAATCTGTAGTGAACTTTGTACAAAATACCATCTTGCAAAAACAGAAAAAGTATGGTACAATTAAATCACAAGAAAGGAAGGTAAACTCCAATGAACAACTAAAACCTTTCAGAGTTCGATCACAAAGACAGCTTGATTCGTATACATAAAGGTTCGGATCAAAGAAGTAAACAGAGGATCCGTGAAAGGGATCCCGAGGAGTTGGTCAGAGGAAATGATCTCAGGAGAGATGGTATATGATCCGGATCGCTTCCCTCTAAATCAAGCATCTTAAAAAGGTCGAAGAAAAAATTCGTCTCAGCGTGACGTACCCGGATATGATCCCGATATGGGTGGTGTGAGAGTGAGTTTGGCGGGTAAGAAGTGAGTTCAGATGAGACAGATCAAAGAAAGAGAGGGTACTCAAGTGATGTTAGATATCAAGAGTGAACAGAAATAACCCTTGACTGCAAGAAAACTGTGTAAAGAAACAGTGCAGTCAAGGGTTATTTCATTTTATGCACACGAAGCCCGACGGGCTTTTTTATTTTGCCAGAAAAACTGTCGGAAAACCCGAAGGCTTTCCGACATTTACTTTTATTTTCTTACAAGCTTTACTCTGAACAGCTCGAAGGTGTGAGGATGCATGAAATAATTCTTATATTCGGTGACGATCTGCTTTTCGCCCGTCATCATATTTGTGAATTCAAGAACATAAGGTGCACCCACTGTCATGCCGATCTCAAATGATTCAAAACGTGCGTGAGTCTGACCTTCATCATTGAGATTGAAGAAACCTACTGCATATTCTCCGTTTTCAAGATGACGGAAAAGGGTGTAGCAGTTACCGGCGTTCTTGTGTACGATATAGGGAGGTCTTGTCTCAGCATCCTGATTGAGTCGGATAAGCTCGGGGTGCTTCAGGAGTGCGAGAGTTTCATCGTCAATGTTTCTGATGTCGCATCCGATCATGAGAGGTGAACCGAGGAAGCACCAGAGAGCAAAGTGCAGTGTATACTCATCCATGGTACAGCCGGAGATGCCTACATTACCCTTACCATTCATTCCG
>JAZUBE010000005.1:0-4618 GCA_045638325.1 Eubacteriales bacterium | reverse complement strand
TATTTTGCTTTACACCACGGAGATATGCTAATGCACGAAAAAGATCTTGGAATCACCGAATATCTTGATCTGTACGGAAATATACTTGATGAAAGACAGCTCCAGATAATGGATATGTATTTCAATGAAGATTATTCCCTGTCGGAGATTTCCGAAATTACAGGTATCACAAGACAAGGTGTAAGTGATTCTGTCAGAAAAAGTTCCAAAAAGCTCCGTGGAATGGAAGACAAGCTTCATCTTAAAAGCCGTATCGAATGTTTTGAAGAAAATCGCAATATGATAGTTGATGAACTTTGCAAAATTCTTAATAACACTGATGCTTTTTCGGATGTTATCGAAAAAATAAAAAATCTTACTATATAAATTGTTTCTAAGCTTTTTTAAGGATTTATAAGGAATAGGTGGATATATGTTTCAAAGTCTCACCGAGAAACTTTCCGGTGCATTCGGAAAGTTCAGAAATAAAGGTAAGCTTACAGAAAAAGATGTCCGTGAAGGAATGCGTGAGGTTAAACTCGCTCTTCTCGAGGCAGACGTAAGCTTTAAGGTCGTAAAGGAATTCGTAAACCGTGTCACCGAGCGTGCTGTCGGTTCCGATGTTCTCGAAAGCCTTGTTCCCGCACAGCAGATCATTAAGATCGTAAACGAGGAGCTTATTGCCCTCATGGGTACTTCCCAGGCAAAGCTTCAGATCTCATCAAAGCCTCCTACTGTAATCATGATGGTCGGTCTTCAAGGTGCAGGTAAGACCACTCACACAGCCAAACTTGCGGCTATGTACAAAAAGCAAGGCAAACGTCCCCTGCTTGCTGCTTGTGATATTTACAGACCTGCTGCAATCAAACAGCTTGAGGTCGTTGGTGAACAGGTCGGTGTTCCCGTATTTACCATGGGACAAATCGATCCTGTTGAGATCGCAAAAAATGCTGTACAGCACGCCATAAAGCATGGACACGATATGCTGTTCATCGATACGGCAGGACGTCTCCACGTTGACGAAGAACTCATGGATGAGCTTCATCGTATAAGAGATGCTGTAAATCCTACTGAAATACTCTTTGTTGTGGATGCAATGACCGGTCAGGATGCTGTAAAAGCGGCTGAATCCTTCAATTCGCTCCTTGATATCACCGGTGTTATTCTCACAAAGCTTGATGGTGACACCCGTGGCGGTGCTGCTCTGTCTGTTAAATATATCACAGGAAAACCCATCAAATTCGTCGGTATGGGTGAAAAGCTTGATATGATCGAACCCTTCTATCCCGATCGTATGGCTTCAAGAATCCTCGGTATGGGTGATGTGCTAACTCTCATTGAGAAAGCTCAGCAATCCTTTGATGAAAAGCAGGCTGAAGAGCTTGAACGTAAAATGCGTGAATCCACCTTCTCACTAAGTGATTACCTTGATCAGATGCGTCAGGTAAAAAAGATGGGTTCACTTGAACAGCTTATCGGAATGATCCCCGGTATGAAGGCCGGTGCTCTTAAAGATGCCAAGATAGATGAGGGTGCCCTCGGCAGAGTCGAAGCTATCATCCTTTCAATGACCGAAAAGGAAAGAGATCATCCGGATATCATTAATGCTTCCCGTAAAAAGCGAATCGCCGCAGGAAGCGGAACCTCTGTTGAAGAGGTCAACAAGCTCCTCCGTCAGTTTGAGCAGATCAGCAAAATGATGAAGCAGCTCACAGGCGGAATGATGGGCAAAAAGAAAAAAAGGATGAAAATACCGTTTAGTTTCTAACGGATTTTTATATAAATTCATATACAATTTTTTGGAGGAAAAGAAAAATGGCAGTTAAAATCAGACTCAGAAGAATGGGCGCGAAAAAGGCTCCCTTTTACCGTGTAGTTGTAGCGGATTCCCGTTCTCCCCGTGACGGTCGTTTCATTGAGGAGGTTGGTACCTACAACCCCATGACCAATCCTGCAGAGGTTAACCTCGACATGGAGAAGGTAAACACCTGGATCAAGAACGGTGCTCAGCCTACTGATACCGTTAAAAAGCTCATCGCGAACTCTTCCAAGTAATTCGGTGAATCATATGGTTGAGATCAGCCGCCTTCTTGAGGATATGGTGCGTGCGATCGTTGAGCATCCGGATGAAGTCAGTGTAAGCGAAAGCGAATCTGCTGATGAGACCGTATATACTCTCAAAGTTGCTGAAAGTGACATGGGTATGGTAATCGGCAAGCATGGCAATATTGCCCGTGCTATCCGTACTGTTGCGAAAGCCGCAGCCAGAATCACGGACAAAAAAATTTCCGTGGAAATAAGATAACACAAAATAAAGTCTTATTCTTTTTGAATGAGACTTTATTTTTTTATTGCATATCAGATGTCATTAGGTTATAATATAGCAAAAGGAGGGATTATAATGGATAGCTCTAAATCTGTTTTTTCTGTCGGTATTGATATCGGAACAACTTCCATCAGTATAGCCGTACTTAATATAAAAGACCACTGCATAGGTAAAACTTACACTCTGCCGTATGATTGTAATATCAAAAATATATGTGATGATCTTAATGAACAGGATCCCGATATAATCTATGAATATGTTCAGACTCTTATGGATCAGATAACCGATGAATTTCACGATATTGTCTCCATCGGAGTTACAGGACAAATGCACGGTATCCTTTATATTGATAAAAACGGACATGCCGTATCTTCTCTCAAAAACTGGCAGGATAAGCGCGGTGACAGAATATTTGAGGATAATACCTCCTACTGTCGCAAGATCACTGATATTACCGGTGAAACAGTTCCTTCAGGATACGGCTTTTCAACCTTGTTTTATGACAGCCACAACGGCCTTGTACCCGATGATGCCTATTCCTTCTGTAGCATAATGGACTATGTTGCAATGAAACTTACCGGTACAAACTCTCCCTTAATTCATTCTTCTGTCGCTAACAGTTTCGGACTATACGATATAAGAAATGGTTGTTTCATTACCGAAAAAACAGATATGCTCGGTATCAGCATACCCCATATTCCCGATGTAACGGATGACTATACCGTTATCGGATATTACGATTCCATACCCGTATCTGTTGCAATCGGTGATAATCAGGCAAGTTATCTCGGATCAGTTAAAGATATTGATAACAGCATACTTGTAAACATCGGTACAGGCAGCCAGATCTCAGCTGTAACCGATTCATTTGACGTCGGACGAGACCTTGAGATACGTCCTCTTGTGAAGGACAAATTCATAATGTGTGGCGCTGCTTTATGTGGCGGTTCTGCCTATGCGATGCTCGAAAATTTCTTCAGAGAATATGTGTCTGTTGCCACAGGAGATTCTTCGTCTCAGTATGAGATCATTAATTCTCTCGCAAAAACAGCGTATAGCGAACAAATTTCTGCACTTACAGTTAATACTCTTTTTAAAGGTAAACGCAGCAATGCTAATCTCACCGGATCTATCCTTGGGATAACTGCTACAAATTTCACACCCGGTTCTCTTGCACTCGGTTTTATAAATGGTATCTGTCGCGAACTGTATGAGTATGCGGAAGGGATAATAAATAAAAAATCCACTGTTATTGCTTCGGGCAACGCAGTTCAGAAGATTGATATATTCAAGGATGTTATATCAGATATGTTCGATCTTCCTGTACAAACAACCGCAGGATGCGAGGAAGCCGCAACAGGTACTGCACTATTCTCTGCCGTTGCTTCAGGAATCCTTGAGAATGTACATTCATTCTCCGACTATATAAACTATAATTAACTGTGAGGTAAAGTATATGAATAACTTCATGAAACTTTCATTTGAAATTCCCGCAGAAAAAGCTACAGTTATCTCAATGAAAAATGATACGGAAGCACTGAAATTCGTCGTTGATGGCGGTCATCTTATGTGTCTTGTCAGCTACGATTTTGACGAGCGTCCTCTTGCCCTCATCTCTCCTGCAAATGTGGGAGACTTTGTGGAAATAATCCTTATGTCCTTCCGGATTGAGCTTTGGATAAATGGCAAACTCTGCGATGAACAGTGGCCTGCAGGAAACAGATTCTATGATATGGGTGACGTTATTGAGGGAGATTTTGTCGTAAAAGCTGAACCCTATGAATATGTAAAAAAAGAAGAACCTACAATCGTAAGTACATTCACCAATGCTGAAGGCTGGCATCCCGAAGAAAACGTATTTGTCGGAGACTGCATGCCTTACTACGATGACGGCAGATACCATGTGCTCTATCTTAAAGACAGACACCATCATTCGAGCAAATGGAGTCTCGGTGCACATCAGTGGGCACATATCTCCACCGATGATTTCGTAAACTGGCAGGTTCATCCCATTGCAGTTGAGATCACCGATCAGAGTGAGGCTTCTATCTGTACGGGATCGTGGATTAAACACAACGGTATTCACTATCTCTATTACACCGTACGCAACAATGACTTTTATTCTGAAAGGTTCAATAACAACTCTCCCGCATCCGTGCACAGAAGCATCTCTTATGACGGATATCACTTTGAAAAAGATCCCGATTTTTCTGTTACCCTCTCCAAGAATTTCCACGGTCCCACAGCAAGAGACCCTAAAGTGATCTTGGACGAAAACGGCATTTTCCATATGCTTGTTACGACTACATATAT
>JAZUBE010000004.1:0-2604 GCA_045638325.1 Eubacteriales bacterium | reverse complement strand
TTTTGAAAAGGTGGTTTTCGGCTTACAATAAAAATACGCCGGACAAATGTCCGACGGATTTGTTTATGTATTACTGGATAACCTTTGAGAGGAATTCCTTGAGTCGGAGAGATTTCGGATTTGTGAAGAACTCCTCGGGAGCTGCATCCTCGCCGATCTGTCCGTCTTCGAAGAAGAGTACACGGTTTCCGACCTCACGTGCAAAGCCCATCTCGTGAGTTACCACGACCATGGTCATGCCGCTTCTTGCAAGATCACGCATTACGTCGAGAACCTCACCGACCATTTCGGGATCAAGTGCAGATGTAGGCTCATCAAAGAGCATTACCTCAGGGTCCATTGCAAGAGCACGCACTATGGCAACACGCTGTTTCTGACCGCCCGAAAGCTGAGAGGGGTACGCATCAGCTCTGTCAGCAAGTCCTACCTTCTCAAGAAGCTCCATGGCACGCGCCTCAGCATCAGCTTTTGATTTTTTAAGGAGCTTCATGGGTGCGAGCGTCATGTTTTTGAGAACTGTCATATGGGGGAACAGATTGAACTGCTGGAACACCATTCCCATTCTGCGACGGTGCATGTTTATGTCAGCCTTAGGATCGGTTATATCAGCACCCTCGAAAAAGATCTTTCCGTCGGTGGGAGTTTCAAGAAGATTCAGACAACGGAGAAAAGTGGACTTACCGCATCCCGAAGGGCCGATTACGACTACAACATCACCACGATCTATCTCAACGTCTATTCCTCTGAGAGCATGGATCGTGCCCTTAAAACACTTGTGCAGATTTTCGACTTTGATAATTGTATTATCGCTCATTGTTTCTGAGTCTCCTTTCCAGTATACTTACGAGTTTGCTGAGTATCAGCACCATGACAAGGTAGATAAGAGCTACCGTTACCAGCGGCATAAATGCGGAGTATGTTGCCGCGCGGATAGCATTTCCCGAATACATGAGATCTCCGATACCGATATAGAATGCGATGGAAGTCTCCTTCAGGAGAACTACAAACTCATTTGCAAGTGCGGGGAGAACTGCCTTGAATGCCTGGGGGAATACGATGTGGTACATGGTGGGCATATATCCGAAACCAAGGCTTCTGCCTGCCTCAGTCTGTCCGTCATCGATGGACATGATACCGCCACGGACTATCTCCGCAACGTAAGCACCGGAGTTAAGACCGAAGCATATCACGGCAGAGAGGAACTTGTTGAATCCGAGAGGCATGAAGATGACGAAGTAGATTATCATTATCTGTACAACGACAGGAGTACCTCTTGTGATGGTAAGATAGACCTTGCAGATCCAGTTGAAGAATCTGAGTACAGGGCCTTTTTTGTCGAGCTTATCGTATGTACAACGTACAAAAGCCACAAGAAATCCGAGGACGATACCGATAAGGAGTGCGAATATGGTAAGGCGGATAGTAGTCCACAGACCCTCAAGAATAGTGAGCCATCTGTCATACTCAATGAAGTTTTTGTGGAAATCCTTTTTGAGATTATTGAGAGTGCGGATGATGGGATGAGCAGTGTCGGGCTTGTCTGATGTGTATCTGAGAAGGAGGCATTCGTTAAAGCCCTTATTGACATTACCGGTTTCGATCTCTCTTACAACATCGCTGTCACCGACGGTATAGGTTTTGATTTCGGATACTTCGTCCGTGACGGTGACGATACCACCGTAAACACAGTCAACAATGCCGGTGTCTGCATAAAGAACGGGAGTGGTACCATTTTTCACTTCATAATAATAAATGGTGCACTTTTCCTCTTTGGCAGCGGCTGTACCTACAAGCTCTGTAAGTTTATCCTGGAATTCCAGCTTGAAGTCAAGGGACGACTTGAACATTGTGCTGTCCTTTTTCTTCACATCGGAGCTCAGAAATTCATTATAATGAGGTGTAATAACAGAATACGCATCGACGGTAGATACGGTACATTCAAGAATTATGTCACGTTCAAGTCCGTACGATATGCTGTTTACCTTGATGTAATTCTTCTCGGCGATGAACTTTGAGGCTTTTGACTTTGCCATGTTGTCAAAGTCTGCGTTGACCATTACCTCCGCTGCATCAACAGAAATCTCAGAGGCGGAATTGTTCTGCTTCAGAACAAGAAATGTGCCAACACCTGCCCCCACAACTATTATTACAGCTATAATTATCGCTATTAGCTTTTTCTTCATTGTAAACCTCCGTTTATGAAAACGTATTAAGCCGTTATCTCAGAAGCATCGATGATGCCTCAAAGATAACGGTTCAATACAAATCACAAGGGCAAAGAAGAGTCTTTGCCCTTGCGGTATGTACTTGAAAATCAGTCAGCCTTGATAAACTTTGCGATAATGTTGTCGATAGTACCGTCAGCGGTGAGCTCCTCAAGAGCTGCGTTGATGTCATCGAGAAGATCGGTGTTACCCTTCTTGATCGCAATAGCGTAATCCTCAACAGCGTACTCTGTATCGAGGATGGTGAGACCTTCGTTCTCAGCAACAAATGCCTTAGCGGGCTCGTTATCGATGATAACAGCGTCAACGTCGCCGCCTTTAAGAGCGATAACAGCGTCAGCACCTTTGCCGTAGCTTGTTACGTTTTCTTCGCCGTAGT
>JAZUBE010000003.1:0-9209 GCA_045638325.1 Eubacteriales bacterium | reverse complement strand
CCAGCTGTTCTTAGCGTGACCGGGATTACCGGAAGCACGACCTGAAACCATCTGAGAATATACATAAGGCTCTGTCTCGTGGATCTCACTCTTCTCTTCAAGATAAGCGGGACAGATTCTGCGATATACATCAAATGCCTCATTACCACGACCGAGAACTGCTTCTGCGCAAACGATCCAGGGATTGTTGTGGCAGAATACAGAACCGTTCTCCTTAAATCCGGGGGGATATGAGGAGATCTCACCGAGTTCAAGATGATACTCGGTATAGCAAGGATCAAGAAGTTCTACACCGTACTCGCCAAGAAGTCTCGCACGAGTGGACTCCATAGCCTTAAGACCCTCACCGGTTTCCTTACCGATTCCTGCAAGAGTACAGAAGCCCTGAGGCTCAATGAAAATCTGACCTTCCTTGCACTCGGATGATCCGATCTTGTTACCGTACGCATCATATGCACGAAGGAACCACTCACCGTCCCAGCCGTCCTTAAGAATAGCCTTCTCCATGTTCGCAACAGCGGTACGGATAGTAGCAGCTTCGTCAGCAAGGCCGATCTTATCGAGGAGCACAGCATACTCGGAGCCATACTTTACGAACATACCACCGATAAATACGGATTCTGCAACAGGTCCCTCAGAAGGTCCGAAGGTCTGGAAGGACTCACCGGGCTCTTCTGAGAAGCAGTTAAGATTGAGACAGTCGTTCCAGTCAGCTCGTCCGATAAGGGGCAGCTTGTGAGGACCGAGATTATTCATCGTGAAGTTCACACTGCGACGAACGTGCTCAAGGAGGGGGACCTCGGAACCGGGAACATTGTCAAAGGGAGTAGGATGATCAAGTATAGTGTAATCACCGGTCTCTTTGATATAAGCACATACAGCACCTACGAGCCACAGAGGATCGTCATTAAAGCCACCGCCGATATCATTGTTACCGCGTTTGGTAAGAGGCTGATACTGATGGTATGTAGAACCGTCCTCAAACTGAATTGAAGCAATATCGATGATTCTCTCACGTGCTCTGTCGGGTACAATGTGCATAAATCCGTACAGATCCTGACAAGAATCACGGAATCCCATTCCACGGCCTGTACCGGTCTCATAGTAGGAGGCAGAACGGCTCATGTTAAATGTGACCATACACTGGTACTGATGCCAGATGTTAACCATTCGGTTGATCTTGTCATTATCGGATTCAAGCTGGTATTTACCGAGAAGCTCATCCCAGTATTCACGAAGTGAAGCAAAAGCAGCATCCACAGCAGAAGGATCAGCAAATTTTCCGCATACTTCCTTTGCGGTATCCTTGCGGATAATACCGGGAGCGATGAACTTTTTATCACGAGGGTTCTTACCGTATCCGAGGACGAAAGATGCTCTGTAGCTCTCACCGGGAGCAAGAGTGATCTCAATGTGATGACATCCGATAGGATACCAACCAACGATCTTTGAAGAAGCACTTCTCTCCTCACGTACAAGCTCAGGATCGGACCAGTCACCCATATGACCAAGGAATGTGTTTCGGTCAGTATCCCAACCTGCAGTCTCACGGTTTACACCATAGAATGCGTAATGATCACGACGCTCTCTGTACTCAGTCTTGTGATAGATGATACCATCCTCGACCTCAGATTCAGCGATATTAAGGTTACGCTGATAGTTTTGGCTATCGTCGACAGCGTTCCAGAGACACCACTCCATTACGCCATAAACATGAACAGTCTTAGTCTCTGCAGAATTGTTGGTGAGTACAATATCATGGATCTCGCAGTTTTCACCAACCGGAACAAAGAATGTCATCTTTGCACAAAGACCATCTTTTGCAGAATCGAACTTGGTATAACCCATACCATGACGGCATTCATAGCGGTCGAGTTCGGTTTTGGTGGGCAGGAATCCGGGGTTCCATGCTCTCTTCCCTGCTTCCTTTATGTAGTAGATACGACCGCCATTATCTCCGGGAACGGAATTGTAACGGTAACGAAGTATTCTCTGAAGCTTTGCATCACGGTAGAAACAATATCCGCCGCCGGTATTTGAGATCATACCGAGGAAATCCTCACTTCCGAGATAGTTGATCCAAGGAAGAGGAGTCGCGGGTGTTTCAATAACGTATTCTCTTTGTGAATCGTCAAAATATCCGTATTTCATTTTTATTCTCCTTTATTCCGATGTATATCGGTTTATTTTATTTTACTTAATTTTTTATTATCAGCAATAACAATGAGACGCATGGTGTTATCAAGCCGTAATTCCGGATCGATTTCAATTGTAATTTTATCGTTCTCCCGTATTCCTATAACGTTGATAGAACACTTGCGTCTTAGATTAAGTTCAAGTAAAGTCTTACCTTCCCACTGCGGCTTGATATCCAATTCTACAATTGAAAAATCGTCTGACAACTCTACCATATCTACAAATCCTGAGCTTACAAGATTTTTCGCAAGTCTTATTCCCGATTCCTGTTCAGGAAGAAGAACTTTGTTGGCTCCTACCCGAGTGAGAATTTTTCGATGCATCTCACTGCCACATTTTGCAATAACAGTTTCGACTCCTGCCTCTTTACAAAGAGTTACAGCCATAACACTTGCTTCAAGATTGCTGGCCATGGCAACGATTACTACATCAATATTAGAAATGCCAAGCTGTCTGAGAACTTCTTCATCGGTAACATCTGCACATTTACAAATGGGAATTTCGGACATGGCGTTGTTTACAACATTTTCGTCAATGTCGACAGCCAAAACATCAGCCCCGCTTGCGATAAGCTCCATTGCGACAGCAGTACCGTAGCGACCGAGTCCGAATACCGCATATGTTTTATTTATACTCATATTTACTCCTTTTAACCGACACAAATATCCTCAGTAGGATTTTTGATTTTGTTACGGTTTTCCTTTTTTACATTAAGTGCAACTGCAAGAGAGATAGGCCCTACCCTACCAAAAAACATTGTGATAATAATGATTATCTTTCCGAAAACATTCAGAAAAGGAGTAAGATTTCGCGTAAGACCGACTGTAGCAGTAGCGCTTACAGTTTCGTAGAGAATATCTATAACTGAAGAATCTGTAGTAAGAGACAAAAGAAGTGTTGAAGCAAACATTATTCCAAAAGACATGAATATTACAGCAATCGCTTTGTTTATTGCATACTTAGGAATATTTCTGTTGAAGATTACAACTTCGTTTTTGTTTTTGACCGTAGAAATTGCAGCAACAATAAGTATTACAAAAGTCACTGTTTTAATACCACCGGCCGTACCGACCGGAGAGCCTCCGATAAACATAAGAAGTAGTGATAATATTGCCGAAGGATTTGTAAGATGCTGCTGCGGAATCGTAGCAAAGCCTGCAGTTCTGGTAGTTACAGACTGAAAAATCGACATTTGAACTTTTCCGCTGAAAGAAGTATTTCCCATTGTCAGCGGATTATTATATTCAAATACGAAGAACAATAAGGCTCCACCGAAGATCATGACTGCCGTAGAAATAAGCACTATTTTAGAATGGAGTGTAAGTGAATGCAGCTTTTTTCTTTCTTTGATGATGCGGATTAGATCCCACGATACAATATAACCAATTCCCCCAAGCACAATAAGAAGACAGGTAACAGTATTTATAAGAGGATCGGTAGCAAAGTTACAAAGACTATTTTCCGAGATTATATCAATACCTGCATTACAAAATGCGGAAATTGAATTAAAAAGTGAATACCATATACCCTTTATACCGAACATCGGCACAAATCTTATCATATAGAATAAAGCGCCTATTCCTTCAATCAGAAAAGTGCCGCAAAAAACTTTTTTTACAAATTTTATAAGTCCGGACATAGTGTTGAGGTTAAAGGCATCCTGGATGAGAATACGGTCACGTATACCCATTTTTTTATGGAGCATCAGCATAATACCGGAAATAATAGTAATTACTCCAAGTCCGCCGATCTGTATAAGACAGATTATAACGATATGACCGAATGTACTCCACGTACTTACTGTAGGAAGTGTAACAAGTCCGGTAACACAGGTGGATGTAGTTGAGGTAAAGAGCGCATCGATAAAAGAAACGGGATTTCCGTTCGCAGAACTCACAGGCAACATGAGAAGTAATGAACCAACAAGAATAACGAAGGCAAAGCCAATCATAATTACCTGGGTAGTTGACAAGGAATAAATTATCTTCTTCATATAACACCTATGAAACATATAACATAAACATATAAATAGTATACCATAAGTAAAGTATTCAATCAATAGACTTTTGAATATTTTTACCAAAAAACCACAGTCTTATGACTGTGGTTTTTACCTGAATTTTTAGTTATTCTTTCTCCACACCATTTTGTTTACAACACCGGTGTAGGACTGAATTATTTTTACCACTTTTGTAGACACGTTCTCATCTGTATAAGTGGGTACAGGAATACCGTGATCCTCTGCCTCAGTCATACTGACTGCGGTTTCTACAGCCTGAATGAGTCCATCACCTTCAATTCCTGCAAGGATGAAGCAGGCTTTATCAAGTGCTTCGGGACGTTCTGTCGACGTTCTGATACATACAGCAGGAAAGGGATTGCCGATGCTTGTAAAGAAGCTTGATTCCTCGGGGAGAGTTCCGCTGTCGGACACAACTGCGAAAGCATTCATCTGAAGCTTGTTGTAATCGTGGAATCCGAGAGGCTCGTGTCTTATCACACGTGGATCAAGCTGAAATCCGCTTGATTCAAGGCGATTACGGCTTCTTGGATGGCATGAATACAAAATAGGCATATCATATTTCTCAGCCATCTTGTTTATCGCTGTAAACAGGCTTGTGAAATTCTTTTCGGTATCAATATTTTCCTCTCTGTGAGCTGAGAGAAGAATATATTTTTTCTTCTCAAGGCCGAGTTTTTCCAGAATATCGCTTGCCTCAATATCGCTAAGATTAGCATGAAGTACCTCCGCCATAGGTGAACCAGTAACATAGGTACGTTCTTTAGGAAGTCCACACTCATGGAGATAGCGACGCGCATGCTCAGAATAAGCAAGGTTTACATCGGAGATTATGTCAACGATACGTCTGTTAGTCTCCTCGGGAAGGCATTCATCCTTGCAGCGATTTCCTGCTTCCATATGGAATATGGGAATATGGAGGCGTTTTGCCGCAATGGCAGAAAGGCATGAATTCGTATCACCGAGAATAAGGAGAGCATCGGGCTTAATTTCGTTCATGAGCTTATATGAGCAGTTGATAATATTACCCACAGTAGCGCCGAGATCATCACCAACGGCGTCCATATAAACCTCAGGATCTTCGAGCTTCAGATCGCGGAAGAAAATACCGTTAAGATTATAATCATAGTTCTGACCTGTGTGCGCAAGAATACAGTCGAAATATTTACGGCATTTTGTAATGACAGCCGCAAGTCTTATGATCTCAGGCCGGGTACCAACGATAATAAGAAGTTTAAGCTTCCCATCATCTCTGAATTTTATATCGGAATAATCAAGTTTCATATTTATTCTACCTTTTCAAAAAAAGTATCTGGGTGCTTGGGATCAAATCTTTCATTTGCCCACATTAGAGTTATGAGATCATCTGTATCACTGAGATTTATTATATTGTGAGTATATCCCGGAAGCATGTGTACAGCTTCGATCTTGTCACCGGACACCTCAAAATTAAGTACTTCATCAGAGCCTACACGTCTTTGCTGAATAAGAGCTTTACCTGACACAACTATAAAGAATTCCCATTTGGTATGATGCCAGTGCTGACCTTTAGTGATACCGGGCTTTGAGATATTTACACTGAACTGACCGCAATTTGCAGTTTTGAGAAGTTCGGTAAAGCTTCCCCTGTCGTCAATATTCATTTTAAGAGGAAATGATACTTTTTCTTTTGGGAGATAGCTCAGGTATGTGGAGTAAAGCTTTTTCGCAAAAGAATCAGCCGGGATCTCGGGCATGACAAGAGATTCGGGTTGAGATCTGAAGGATTCAAGCAGTTCAACGATCTCACCAAGAGTGACCTTATGAGTCACTGGTACGGCACAGAACACACCGTCATCGGTAATAACAGTATTTATACCGTCAAAAATGCAATGATGTTCCCTTCCTTCAAGTACAGATATCATCTCACAAACGAGATCGTCTATATAAAGAAGCTCTAACTGTACAGAAGGATCGTTTACAGTAATTGGAAGATCGTTTGCGATATTATTGCAGAAAGTAGCAACAGCTGAATTATAATTGGGACGGCACCATTTACCAAAAAGATTTGGGAATCTGTAAACGAGCACTTTTGCTCCGGTTTCTTCTGCATATCTGAAGAAAAGATCCTCCCCTGCCTTTTTCGAGCGGCCGTAATCGCTGTCATAGCGTCCGATAAGTGTCGCCTGAATGGAGGATGACAGTAATACGGGACAGGTATTATTGTGTTTTTTAAGAGCACTCAGAAGATCTGAGGCAAATCCAAAGTTACCCTTCATAAATTCAGAAGGATCCTCGGGACGGTTTACTCCTGCAAAATTGAATACGAAGTCGGCATTTTTGCAGTATTCATCGAGGAGCGTGGGATCGGTATCCACATCATACAAATAAAGATTATCTATAATAATACCGGGATGAGTTTTGTCCTTACCGTCACGTATACATGACAGAGCCTCAGTAAGATTCTTACCGACGAATCCCTTTGCACCAGTAATAAGAATATTCATTATGACCTCAATACTTTATACCCATAGAATCAAGTTCGTTTCTTATATACTCAAGGGAAAGGAGCTTTTCTTTTACTCTCTCAACATCGAGAAGCTCGGTGTTGTGTGAATTAAACTCGGTGAGAGTATTTCTTTCGGTATCACCATCGCTGAAATACTTGTCATAGTTAAGACCGCGTTTATCGCAAGGTACTCTGTAGAAATTACCGAGATCAACTGCGCCTGCACACTCCTCGTTAGTAAGGAGAGTCTCGTATATCTTCTCACCATGACGGATACCTATAACCTTGATCTTATCCTTATCTCCACCGAAAAGCTCACAAACTGCCTCAGCCTGAGTCCTGATAGTGCAAGCGGGAGCCTTCTGAACGAGGATATCTCCTGCAGTTCCGTTCTCAAAAGCAAACAGTACAAGATCTACCGCTTCATCAAGGGACATGATGAATCTTGTCATGGTAGGATCGGTAATGGTGATAGGCTGACCATTCTTTATCTGTTCTATCCACAGAGGAATAACTGAACCTCGGCTGCACATTACATTGCCGTATCTTGTACAGCAGATCTTTGTATTTGAAGTAGTTCTGGACTTAGCTACAACTACTTTTTCCATCATAGCCTTAGAAGTACCCATAGCATTTACGGGGTAAGCTGCCTTATCCGTAGAAAGACATATAACGGAGCTCACACCCTCGTCAATTGCCGCGGAAAGTACATTCTCTGTACCGAGAACATTGGTTTTCACAGCTTCTATGGGAAAAAACTCACATGACGGTACCTGCTTAAGTGCCGCCGCGTGGAAAATATAGTCTACACCGTGCATAGCGTTTTTAACAGACTGAAGATCGCGTACATCGCCGATGTAGAATTTGATCTTATCGGCAACATCGGGCATTTTTGCCTGAAATTCATGACGCATATCATCCTGCTTCTTCTCGTCTCTGGAGAAAATACGTATCTCACCAATATCAGTTTTCAGAAATCTGTTAAGCACTGCATTACCGAAGGAACCTGTTCCTCCTGTAATAAGAAGTGTTTTATCTGTAAATGCACCCATTTTATTAACCTCTGTTTTCGTACATTCTCTCGTAATAATCACGGTATTCTCCGCTTATGATAGTCTCCCACCACTCGCGGTTGGAAAGATACCACTCAATGGTCTTTTTAATACCGTCAGCAAATTTTGTTTCGGGAAGCCAGCCAAGCTCCTCATTTATCTTAGTAGGATCGATCGCATATCGCATATCGTGTCCTTTACGGTCTGCAACATACGTAATGAGGCTCTCAGGTTTGCCGAGCTCTTTACAGATAAGCTTCACAATGTCGATATTTTTCATCTCGTTGTGACCGCCTACATTGTATACCTCACCTACTCTGCCTTTGTGAATAATAGCATCGATAGCCTTACAGTGATCCTCAACATACAGCCAGTCACGTACATTTTCTCCCTTTCCGTAGACCGGTAAAGGTTTGTCATTAAGTGCATTGGCAATCATAAGAGGAATAAGCTTTTCCGGGAAATGATAAGGACCGTAGTTGTTAGAACAACGGCTGATAGTCACAGGAAGTCCGAATGTTCTGTGATATGCAAGCACGAGCAGATCTGCGCTCGCTTTAGAAGCGCTGTAAGGACTGCTTGTATGGATCGGTGTATTTTCTGTGAAAAGAAGATCGGGTCTGTCAAGGGGAAGATCACCGTACACCTCATCAGTGGAAACCTGATGATATCGTGTATTACCGTACTTACGGCAAGCATCCATCATCACCTGAGTTCCGAGAATATTAGTCTTCAGGAACACTTCAGGTTCTTCGATAGATCTGTCAACGTGACTTTCTGCGGCAAAGTTTACAACCATATCAGGTTTTTCCTCTTTAAATAGCTGGAAAACTGCCTCTCTATCACATATATCCGCTTTATAGAAACGGAAATTAGGATTATCCATAACAGGCTCTAAAGTTGAAAGATTACCTGCATAAGTAAGTTTATCTAAACAAATTATCCTATAATCAGGATATTTTTTTAGCATATGAAAAACAAAGTTTGAGCCGATAAAGCCCGCACCGCCGGTTACTATAATTGTCATAACAAATCCTCCTAAATAAGAGATAATAAATACTGACCATACTCGGTCATTTTAAGACTTTCTCCGATTGCACGAAGCTGCTCATCGGTAATAAATCCTCTGCGCCATGCAATTTCTTCGATACAAGAAATATATAATCCTTGTCTATCCTGCACTGCCTCAACAAATTGAGACGCTTTAAGCATACCTTCGGGTGTACCTGTATCGAGCCAAGCAATTCCTCTGCCCAAAAGTTCAACACGAAGTTCGCCCTTTTCGAGATATGCATTATTAACTGCAGTTATTTCTATTTCACCTCTTGCAGAGGGTTTTACATTTTTAGCAATCTCAACCACACGGTTATCATAGAAATAAAGACCGGGTACTGCATAATTTGACTTGGGATTCTGGGGTTTTTCTTCGATAGACACAACCTTTTTATCCTTA
>JAZUBE010000002.1:0-1626 GCA_045638325.1 Eubacteriales bacterium | reverse complement strand
CCCCTTATCCTGTAATGCCGCCTCTATCTTGTCAAGCACAGCTACAGATTCCGCACTGACTGTATGGTAGTGATACCCTCCCGTGATATTCATAAGCTCGGTGGATTTTCCCGTACGCACACCCTCTATAAATTTATCGATGTGATAGTGAGAAAAGATATTAAGCGGTGCATCTATCCTGCCGTAAACCTTATGCCACACAAAAACATCCACAACAGTTCCGCCGAGATCAATGATACATGAAAGCTCGTCACTTGTTTCCTCAGTAGTATGACGAACCTTGAACACTCTCTCCGCAAGAGGTGTTCCATGCATCATATACCCCTGGTGGGTTGATATTATATCATATCCTTGTGCTTTCAGAAGTGCGATATCTCCGACAATGATCTGTCGTGACACCCCCAGTTTTTCGGCAAGATTGCCGCCGGAAACAGGCTCCTTCGCCGTTCCGAGAAGAGAGGCGATCTCCTTTCGTCTGACTTCTGCTTTCATAATACCACCTTACACTGCGTGAAGATTTTTAAGGGAAAGATCAAGAATAGGTGCAGAATGGGTAAGTGCTCCGCTGGAAATATAGTCTACGCCGATATCAGTAAGTCTTGCGGCATTTTCAAGAGTTACGTTACCACTGCACTCAGTCTCGGCTCTGCCACGGCAAAGCTCTACCGCAGTCCTCATATCCTCTACTGACATATTATCAAGCATGATAATATCGGCACCTGCATCAAGTGCTTCACGAAGCATATCGAGATTCTCTACTTCCACCTCTATCTTACGAACAAAAGGTGCATATTCTTTTGCCATCTGCACAGCCTTTGTAACACTTCCTGCCGCACCGATGTGATTATCCTTGAGAAGGATTCCGTCACTAAGGTTGTATCGGTGGTTATTGCCACCGCCAACCTTTACTGCATACTTCTCAAAAATACGCATATTGGGAGTAGTCTTTCTTGTATCAAGAAGCTTTGTTTTTGTTCCCTCAAGAAGACGCGCCACAGATTTTGTGTATGTAGCGATACCACTCATTCTCTGGAGATAATTAAGAGCAGTTCTCTCGCCCGACAGAAGCACACGGATATCACCTCTGATGACACCCAGCTTTTCACCTGACTTTACCTCATCTCCGTCCTTCACGTTAAACTTGATCTCGGTATCCGGATCAAGCAGCTCAAAAACTCTTGCGAAAACTCCGAGTCCGGCAATAATGCCATCCTGCTTACATATAAGCTCAACCTCGCCGAGAGTATACTCGGGCATAACGGAAT
Organism: Eubacteriales bacterium; assembly: GCA_045638325.1. GTDB lineage: Bacteria > Bacillota > Clostridia > Oscillospirales > CAG-272 > UMGS1312. The sequence continues at coordinate 361 of JAZUBE010000002.1, read as the reverse complement.
TGGTGGTAACGTCCTCGCTGTTTATATCTTCCTTCAGTGCGCTGAGAATAAGCTCATCAGCGTTCATCTGCATTGTTATCTTATTCATGAGACTCTCTCTCCTCTTCGATTGCCGTAAGTACGGCATTTTTATATTTTTCGGGATAATTCTCGTATTTATCCATATCTATAGCAAATCCATCGGGAAATATTGCATCATCATACACAGATACAATATGCTCTGCCGCACGCCCCGCAAAAACAAGGCTCTCCAGAAGTGAATTGCTCGCAAGTCTGTTTCGTCCGTGAACTCCGTTGCAGGAAGTCTCTCCCACAGCATAAAGTCTCGGCATTGTGGTATGGCTGTCGCTGTCAACATAAA
>JAZUBE010000001.1:0-1938 GCA_045638325.1 Eubacteriales bacterium | reverse complement strand
CGATCCGACTTCTCCTGCTTATAATGGAGGCGATCGATGGCGGAGTATTTTCACTTGCAGATCCTGTTACAGTAAGCGAATATGCTGCATCAATGGGAGGTTCGCAGGTTTTCCTTGAGCCGGGCGAGGAGATGTGCGTTGAGGATATGCTAAAGTGTGTCATAATCGCATCGGCTAATGATGCGGCTGTGGCACTTGCGGAAAAGACAGCAGGCAGTGTTGAGGCATTTGTCGGAAGAATGAATGAGCGCGCTGCAGAGCTCGGCATGAAGAATACACATTTTGAGAATCCTACGGGACTTGACGATAATGTAACGAATCATACCACAAGCGCTGTGGATATCGCTATAATGTCACGAGAGCTTATACGCCATGAGACTATACTAAAATATTCGTGTATATGGATGGATACCATAAGAAACGGAGAATTCGGACTTACGAATACTAACAGGCTTATCCGTTTCTACAGCGGTGCTACAGGCCTTAAAACGGGATCTACCTCAAAAGCAGGCTTTTGTATCAGTGCCACTGCAAAGCGTGACGGAATGCACCTTATTGCAGTTATAATGGGATCACCTACGAGGGACGAAAGAAACAATGCCGCAAAGACTCTCTTGGATTACGGATTTGCAAAATACTGCGTATATACCGCAGATGGTGGTGATGCGGGAGAGGTGAAGGTGGTAGGAGGAGTTCGCGATACTGTCAGGGTGGAATATGAGGGTATAACGAAACTTCTTCCTGTAGGTAAGAAGAGCAGTGTCAAAACGGAGATAAAGCTTGATGAAAAGGTAAAAGCACCAGTGAAGAAAGGTCAGAAGCTTGGTTCGGTGATATATACACTTGACGGGAAAGTAATAGGTGAGGTGCCTGTCAAGGCAACCGATTCCGTTTCCCGAATAGGGTATTTCAAGCTTCTTTACCGCATACTTTGCAAATTTATCCTTTCATGAACGAAAAAATAGATAACAATCTGGATTTTTTTGTCGACACGTATTGAAAAATCTGTCAGGGTGTAGTATCATATAATAGTGAAAATGTTGTTTTAGGAGAATATTCTCCCAAAGAAAGGACTTTAAAAATGGCACTTAAACTGAACGAAAAATTCCTCGGCGGATTTGTGGCTGCGAATGAGGTGGAGGAGCTCTCCGTAGCTGCTCTTGCAGCAAAGAAAACTACTGTTGATAAGACCGGCGCAGGTTCAGATTTCCTCGGCTGGGTAAATCTTCCTGTAGATTATGATAAGGAAGAGTTTGTTCGCATCAAGGCGGCTGCTGAGAGAATCAAGGGCATGTGTGATGTTCTCGTAGTTATCGGTATCGGTGGTTCTTACCTCGGTGCACGTGCGGCTATTGAGTTTATCAACTCTCCTGCATACAACGCTCTTAAGAAGGATACACCCGATGTATACTTCGCAGGTAAGTCTATCAGCCCTTCCGAGCTTGCTGATCTTCTTAAGATCTGTGAGGGCAGAGATGTATGTATCAACGTAATCTCCAAGTCCGGTACTACTACCGAGCCTGCTGTTACATTCCGTATCTTCAGAGAGCTTCTTGAGAAGAAGTACGGTGTTGAGGAATCTGCAAAGAGAATCTTCGTTACTACCGATAAGTGCCGCGGAACTCTTAAGGAGTTCTCCGACAAGATGGGTTACGAGACTTTTGTTGTTCCGGATGATGTCGGAGGAAGATATTCCGTTCTCACCGCAGTTGGCCTTCTTCCCATCGCTGTTGCAGGTATTGATATCGATGCAATGATGAATGGTGCTGCTGATTCAAGAGCGAAGTACCTCAATGATGATACAATGAACAATGAGTGCATCCGTTATGCCGCACTCCGTAATATCCTTTACCGTAAGGGTAAGATCACCGAGATCCTTGCAGCTTATGAGCCTGCAGCTCAGATGGTATGTGAGTGGTGGAAGCAGCTTTACGGTGA